>DATMXR010000070.1:0-2957 GCA_035561315.1 Feifaniaceae bacterium | reverse complement strand
CCACCGCGCTGTTTGCGGAGTAAGCCGCGGTCCTTACAGAATCAAACATATCGGAGGGCATGCCGCGGGCGTGCCCTCTGACTGTTAGTAGGCTTGCTTGAGGGCTTCAAGGTATCGGCGCTTTCAGCGCCGACGATTATTTTTTTGCTTTGGGGAAACTGCGTTTCCCCAAACCCCTTCCTTTAGAACGCCGTGCTCTAGGGGGGCAGGGGACCTGCTAAAAAAGATTATCGAATGGCCGCAGACCCAGAAGCCTTCAGCATCTCCAGCCGAGGACAAGCGGCCGGAGGTGGCAATACTTGTTTTCCCGGATCTTTCAGCCTACAGCTTTTTGAGCTTGGGGCCCTGCTTGGTGTCCTCCACGGCATAGCCCATGGCCTTTAGCGTATCGCGTATGGCGTCCGAACGCGCCCAGTCCTTGGCGGCGCGGGCGGCCTGGCGCTGTTCCAAGAGGGTGAGCGCTTCCGCGGGGAACTCCTCTTCCTTCTTCTGCGTGAGCAATCCCAGCACGCCGGTCAGCTCCGAAAACAGCTTTCTTGCCGCTTCCACCGCTTCCCTGCCGCGCGGCTCGCTTACAAACGTGTTGCAGGCGCGCGCCATGTCGAATAGCACGCCCAAAGCGTCGGCGGTGTTGAGGTCGTCGTCCATGGCGGTGCAGAACGCGTCCCTGTAGCCCGCAAGCTCTTTGAGAAATGCGGCGTCCTCCGCGGTTTTTGGGCCTATGGGCGCTTCCTCCAGGCGCTCCTTCGCGGTCCGCAGCCTTGCCAGCGCGGCCGCCGCCTGCTCGATGAGTTCGCGGGAGAAGTTGACGGGGTTGCGGTACTGGGCGCTGAGCATGAACATGCGCACGGCTTCAAGATCGAATTCCTTAGAAATATCGCGCACGGTGAAGAAGTTGTTGAGACTTTTGGACATCTTCTGGTTGTTGATATTGATGTAGCCGTTGTGCATCCAGACGTTCGCGAAGGGCTTTCCCGTCGCCGCCTCGCTCTGCGCGATCTCGTTCTCATGGTGCGGAAACACAAGGTCCTGCCCGCCGCCGTGGATATCGAACGTCTCGCCCAGTATGGTCATGCTCATGGCGGAGCATTCGATATGCCAGCCGGGGCGGCCCATGCCCCACGGGCTTTCCCACGCGGGTTCATTCGGCTTCTGCGCCTTCCACAGGGCAAAGTCGAGCGGGTCGCGCTTTTGCTCGGTGGGGTCTATGCGCGCGCCGCTTTCAAGATCGTCAACGCTCTGGCCGGAAAGCTTGCCGTACTGGGGGTAGCTGCGTACGCTGAAATAGACGTCGCCTTCCTCCGTCGCGTAGGCGTGACCTTTTTCAATAAGCGTTTCCACCAGATGAATGATCTCCGGGATGTGCTCGGTGGCGCGGGGGTTAAAGTCCGCCCGGCCGATGCCAAGCGCGTCCGCGTCCCGGTAGTATTCCTGAATGAAGCGCTCCGCGAGCTCCTTTACGGTGATGCCCTCCTCGTTGGCGCGGCGGATCATTTTATCGTCGATATCCGTGAAGTTCTGCGCGAACGTCACCTGGTAGCCCCGGTACGTGAGATACTTGCGCAGCGTATCGAACACGATGAACGGGCGCGCGTTGCCGATGTGGAAGAAATTGTACACCGTAGGCCCGCAGGCGTACATGCTGACGCGCCCGGGGGTCACGGGCACAAGCTCCTCTTTCTTGCGGGTCATGGTGTTGTATATCTGCATGATTGCCTCCTTTTGAGCCGCCCGCGCCGATGCGGGCGCCGGGCAAAAAAACGCCGCCGCCCGCTTGGGGGTTTCCCCTAACGGAGCGGCATTGCCTCTCTTTTTCCAATTCATATAGTAGAGTATGGCCCTTGCGCTTGTCAAGTGCGGGAAATCGGTCTTTTCGGCACAAACAGCAGAGAAAGACAGGCGTTTTCAATTGCTGGAGGAAAAGCGTGACATCGCCGTATTTTTTACTGATTATCGTGAGACTTATTCGGCTCCCTCTGATGAGGGAGCTGTCGGCAAAGCCGACTGAGGGAGAGACCTTTTCTATAATTCTCTCCCTCCGCGACGGCCCGCAGGCCTAGTGCCCGCAGGCATGCCCTGCCGGAGGGCGCACGGCTACGCCGTGCCACTTCCCTCGTCAGAGGGAGGCTTAATTAGTCAAATGCAACCGCCCCACTCCTTGAGTACCGTAGGTAGCAACCTTAAAAGGGTTTTTCTATGGCCGAATTACGGCATGCGCCGGATGTTTTCATCCGTGAACCCCCAGCTCATGATCTGTATGCGGCCCCAGAGCTCGTTCATAAACAGCCACGGCTGATCCGTAACGGGCGGGCAGAGGATATGCACCTGCTGCGCGGGCATGTTGCTTTGGCCCACCAATATGGCCTTTTCTCCCTGCTCGTTCTCGCACACGTCCAGCACGATGACGCAATGCCCCGGGCTTCCGGAGAATATGAAGATATCCCCCGCCCGGATGTCCTCCCGGGGGATAACGGCGCTCTCTTTATAGAGCGAGCGTGTGCTGGCGTAGTTGAAAAGGACCTGCATGTAATCGTAGAACGCCTCGTAGCTTTCATCCGGCTTCGCCGTCTTCACCATGCGGGTGGCGTCGCCGTCTACCTCCAGCCGGTAGCCCTCCCGCCATTTGCCGTACGGGAACTCGTCCCCGTTGGTGAGGTGGTAGTTGATCTTATCATATTCCCCGATGGAATAGAGATACTCGCACCGCAAACGCAGCGCCGCATCCGCGCACTGCTGCAAGTCCTTGTCCCCCACGCTCAGTTCAAGCACCGCGGCGTGCCAGGCCTGTACGGCGGCCTCCTCGCCGTTGTAGAGCAATATCGGGCTTCCGTCGGGCAGCAGCTTTTGGCTGCGCAAAAACTCCCCGTAGCCGTCCGCGGGCTTTCGCTCATACCCTTCCGGCGGGCGGAAGCGGGTCTCTATGGTATCCCCTTCGGGATCGATCACTTCATACGGCG
>DATMXR010000069.1:0-8978 GCA_035561315.1 Feifaniaceae bacterium | reverse complement strand
GATTAATATGATAATTGGAGGGATACGATGAAAACAAGAAATACCTGTTCCGACACCATGGCCTGTACGCAACTGTGTTGTTCCATGTGCGTTTGTTTTCGCGCATCCTTTCGGGCGGAGCGATAGGGGTTCATCATACCCGATAGCCTGCGCCTGAAGCGCAGGCTTTTCTCTTTCTTCTTGTTAATTTTGAAATCGGCCGGTCCTATTTGAAAAACAGAAATGGAGCAGCAATATGGAGCAGTCATTCGGATTTGATACCATCAAGGTCAGGGGCGGATACAATCCCGCCGAGCACAACAATGCGGTCAGCGTCCCCATCTACCAGACGACCGCCTTCGAGCCGGGGAGCGTGGAGCGGGCGCTCAGGCTTTTCTCCCTGTCCGAGCAGGGGTACCTCTACACCCGTGTCTCCAATCCCACGGTCGCGGTGCTGGAGCAGCGGGTGGCGCAGCTCGACGGCGCTGCGGGCGCGGTCGCGCTTGCTTCGGGCATGGCGGCGGTCTCCTTCACCATATTCAACCTGGCCGAAAACGGCGGGCGGATATTGGCCACCCCGCGCCTGTACGGCGGCACGGCGGACAGCTTCAAAAAAATATATCCCGCGTTTGGAATAGGCGTCGATTACCCGGACGATCCGGAGGACCCGCAATCCTACGCGCGCGCCATCGGGCCCGATACCCGCGCCATATTCATAGAGAGCATCTCCAATCCCAACGCCACGCTGCTTGATGTGGAGGCAATTGCCGGGGTCGCGCACGCGCATGATATCCCGCTCGTCGTGGACAACACGTTTGCGACGCCCTACCTGTTCCGCCCGTTCGAACACGGCGCGGATATCGCGATCTACTCCGCGACCAAGCATTTAAACGGGCATGGGAACATCATCGCGGGCCTGGTGCTGGAGAGCGGCAAATTCAACTTTGCAAACGGCAAATTCCCGCAGTTTACGGAACCTCACTACACCCTGCGCGACCCGGACGGCACGGAGCGCAGCTTTTTGGAGCGTTTCCCCGAAACGCCGTTTACCATCCGCATCCGCGCGACCTATCTCAACTATGTGGGCGCGGCGCTTTCCCCGTTTGACGCGTATCTCGCCACGATCGGTCTCGAAACGCTTTCGGAGCGCCTGGATAAGCAGCGGGCGAACACCGAAAAGCTCATCCGGTATCTCGAAAATAACGCGCATGTTTCATGGGTACGGCATCCCTTTGCCGCGGGCAGCCCCTACAAGGCGCTTGCCGAAAAATATTTTCCCAAAGGCGCGGGCTCCATAGTCACATTCGGGTTCAAGGGGACGGAGGAGGAAAACTTCCGCTTTCTCAATTCCGTAAAGCTGCTTTCCTTCCACGCAAACGTGGGCGACGCGCGCACCCTCATCATCAATTCACCCAGGACCACGCACGGCGAACTCACGCCGGAGGAACAAAAGCGCGCGGGCATCGCGCCCGAGGCCATCCGAATTTCCGTGGGGCTGGAGGACGCGGACGATCTCATCGTGGATCTTGAGCAGGCGTTTGGCGCGGCGTTTGGGGAGGAATAGGGCCATGCGAAAAAAAGCGCCGCATTGCGGCAATATGTTCGCGCATCGCCGATGTCGATGCGGCAAAGAGTGTTGACCGTCAGCATTGACGTTCATGTGTTTCCCGGCACGAATAAATTTGTGAGGTAAAGAAAGATGAAGCAAAGAAAATCCCGTTCCATTGCGTTGCTGCTCTCCTTCCTTGTTCTGCTTGCGGCAATCGCGGGCTGCGCGCCCGCGGCCGCCCCGGCGGAACCGACTCCCGCCCCGACACAGGCGGCGGAGCCTGCGCCCGCAGAGGCCGTCCCGGCCCCCGCGGAGCCGTCCGGCGAACCCCAAACGGCCAAGGAAGTGTCGTATCCGTCGCCCGTCGACCCGAAAACCGTCACGGAGTTCAAATACGGCAAAGTCCAGATTCCCGGCAAGAACGGCGCGCTTTGCGGCGTACCGGTGTATGTCGCGTATGAAAAAGGCTTCTTTGCCGCCGAGGGCTTCGATGTGGAGCTGATCTCCGCAGATACCGAAACGCGCAAAATCGGCCTGAACAACGGCACCATACCCGTTGTCAACGGCGATTTCCAGTTCTTCCAGTCCATTGAAAACGGCGTGAACGTGAGCGTCGTCGAAGGGCTGCATAAGGGCTGCATCAAGTTCCTCGTGCTCAAGGATTCCCCGATCCAAACCGTGAACGACCTCAAAGGCAAGGTGATCGGCGTGGACGAAATCGGCGGCACGCCGCACCAGGTCGCCGCCGTATGGCTTGAAAAAGCGGGCATTTCCGCCGACCAGGCCAAGAAGGAAGTAACGTTCCTGCCGTTTGAAGAAGGCAACCTTGAAGTTGAGGCCCTCCGCAGCGGCGATATCGACGTGGCCGCCCTTTGGGACCCGTTCGGTTCGGTTCAGGAAAAAACCGGCGACTACCGCGTGATATTCGACCTTGCGACCGACCCGCTCTTTGCGGACCATTATTGCTGCTTCCTCTACGCTTCCAACAAGTGGATCGAAGAAAAGCCCGAACAGGTTGCGGCGCTTCTGCGCGCATACCGCGCCGCGCAGGACTGGATCGCAGAGAACCCGGAAGAAGCCGTGCAGTTGATCATTGACGGCAAGTATTCTTCAATTGACGATCAGAAGGAGCTCGCGGCCGAGCTTATCGAGCACTATCAGCTTCCGCACTTTGGCGATCACGGCACGTCGGCTTACGACGTGGGCGCCGACGTGAAGTATTTCGCGGAGCAGCTCTACGATATCGGCTATCTCAACACCGAGCCCGCGCAATTCGTTGAGCTCGCGTACTATGGAGCGGACTTGACGCTCGGACAATAATGAAAAGAATGCATAGGGCGGGGCGACCCGCCCTATGCAGAATGGATGGGGTATAGCCGTGACAAACACGAAACCAAAAATATCAACGCTGCGGTTCCTTCTTTTTGCCGCGCTCACGGTTGCGGGATTTGCGGCGGCGGTCATCGCAAACGCGGCCGTGCGGCAGGTCGCAAACGTCAAAATCGTACCGTACGAATTCGGGAGCGTGACTCTTGATTTCAACGTATTATACAGGCTCGTGGTGCTGGGAATCATCCTGTTTTTTACCGGCGTGGCCGCGTATGCGTTTTTTGATGAAGACAGGCGGGCAAAATTTATCAAACGCGCGCCTTTTCGTTTTGCGCTCGGCGTTGCGCTTGCCGCCTGGGACATACTCGGCACAAAATACCTGCTGCTCCCGCAGCCGTTTTTCCCGGGGCCCGCGCAGATTCTTGAGGCGTTTTTGCTGGAGCCCGCGTTCATACTGGAGAACACGCTGTATTCTCTAAGGCTGTTTATTGTCGGGTTCGTGGGGGGCGTGCTGTTCGGCGTGGGGACGGGCATACTCATCGGGTGGTTCCCAAAGGTATATTACTGGGTGCATCCCATATTGAAGATGACGGGCGTCATACCCGCGGTGGCCTGGATGCCCTTTGCCCTGACGCTCGCGCCGACGCCGTTTATAGCGGCGGCGCTGCTTATGGTGCTCTGCGCCTGGTTCCCGATCGCTTCCTTGACGGCACAGGGGGTGCAGTCAACCGCCAAAGTGCATTTCGAGGTGGCAAAAACGCTGGGGGCCAACACGGCGCAGCTTGTGTTCAGGGTGGCTATCCCGCACGCGATGCCGCAGATTTTCACCGGGATCGGCACGGCGAACGGCTTTATGTTCACCACGCTCGTCATGGCGGAAATGATGGGGCAGCCCGGCGGCTTGGGCTACTATATCAACCTTTCAAGGGTCTGGTCCCAATATTATAAGGTATTCGCCGCGATCATCATCATGGCGGTCCTGTTCTCCATCATACTTCAGCTGGTCTCGCTGATACAGAGGCGCGTGCTGCGCTGGCAGAAAGGGTTGGTGAAGCAGAATGGCTGACACGGTGCTTGAAATCGTCGGCGTGAACCGCGTGTATTCCGACGATAAGGAAAATATCGTGGAAGCGCTGTCCGACATCAGCCTTTCGGTGAAGCGGGGCGAATTCATCACGTTTATAGGCTCGAGCGGGTGCGGGAAAACGACGCTGCTGCGGCTGATCGCCGGGCTCGACGAACCGCAGGCGGGCAAACTGCTCCTTGACGGCAAAGAGATCCACGGAACAAGCCCCGGCCGCGGGTACGTCGTCCAGCAGGGCGGGCTGTTCCCGTGGCTGACGGTGGAAAAAAACATAGCTTTCGGGCTGGAAGTGCGCGGCGCGAGCCGGAACAAAAAGGAGGAAGTCGCGCGCTATATCGATTTGATCGGCCTGAACGGCTTTGAAAAGTCGTTTCCACACCAGATCAGCGGCGGCATGGCGCAGCGCGTGGCGATCGCGCGCGCGCTCATCAATCAGCCGGAACTGCTGCTGCTCGACGAGCCTATGGGCGCGCTTGACAGTTTCACGCGCGCCGACATTCAGGAAAAGCTGCTGGAACTTCACGAAGAAAGCGGAACGACGACGCTCCTTGTCACGCACGACGTGGACGAGGCCGTATATTTAAGCGACCGCATCGTTGTCATGACGCCGCGCCCCGGCAAAATCGAGGAGATCGTCACCGCGGATTTAAGCCGCCCGCGCGCCCGCAACGATTCCGCATTCTTTGCTCTGCGCTCTTACATCCTGGAAAAACTGCACCTGGTGAGCCAGCCGCGCACGCCGGAGTTTTATTTGTAACAGCGGCGACAATATCGACGCACGAGGGGAGTCCTATGAGCATCAACCCAAATTGCGCAGGAGAAAATCTCAAGGAGATCGTAAAACAGCACCCCTGCTTCAGCGCGGAGGCGCACTATCAAAACGGCAGGATCCACCTGCCCGTAAGCCCGGATTGCAACATCCGCTGCAAATTCTGCGTGAGGTCGTTTAACCGCACGGAGAACCGGCCGGGCGTTGCGCAGGGGATCGTTTCGCCTGAAAAAGCGGCGGATATTTTGGAAAAGGCCATCGCGCTCTGCCCGGAGCTTACGGTGGTGGGCATCGCGGGGCCGGGGGATACCTTGGCGACGCCGCACGCCATAGAGACGTTCGCGCTCGCGCACGAAAAGCACCCGGAGCTTCTGATGTGCCTGAGCACCAACGGCCTGCTGCTGGAACGCCATGCCGCGCGGCTTGCGGAAGTGGGCGTGAAAACCGTGACGGTGACGGTCAACGCGGTGGACCCGGATATTTTAAAGGAGATCTGCGCCTGCATCACGCTGGACGGCGTGACGTATACGGGAAGGGAAGCGGCGGAGCGGCTGATTGCGGCGCAGAAACGCGGCATCGCCGCGGCGGTGGCGCTCGGCATGGTGGTAAAGGTCAACACCGTGCTCATCCCCAAAGTAAACGACGCGCATATCGCACAAATCGCCAAAACGGCGGCGGAGCTCGGGGCGCTGATGTACAATATCATCCCCCTCATCCCGCAGGGCGCCTTCGCGCATACGGCGGCGCCGGACTGCGTGGCGGTCAACGCCGCGCGCGAGGCCGCGGAACCGTACATCACGGTATTCCGGCATTGCCAGCACTGCCGGGCGGACGCCTGCGGCATACCCGGCCGGGGCAACGATATCGCAAAGCTGCTGTACGGGGAACTCAGGGCGGAGGAAACATTCTCCCACGGATAAGATACGGAATGCCACAGGCGCGGCGCCTTTTAAGGAAGCTTTGGAGCGGGTAACAACCGCTCCTTTTTTGATGGGTACAGCAGGTTCCGTTGATGGAGATCCCGCAAACCGGAGGGCGAAAATGCGCTCTTCCGCATGTGCGCGTTTGGCTTTTGCGTTGTTAGAATGTGTAAAGATCAGGTATATTAAATACGGGCAATTGAAACCCGAATCGGAGGATTTATTATGGACAGGCAGCCTGTAAGCGAAGAAAGATCCGCGTCCCGGCTGATCGACGGAAGAATCGGGGAACTGGGCGGCTGGCGGGGGCAAACGCTCAAAAAGGTGCGGGAACTGGTCCTGCAGGCGGACCCGGAAATCGTTGAGGAATGGAAATGGAGGGGGACCCCCGTGTGGTCCCGCGGCGGGATGATATGCACAGGGGAGACGTACAGGGATACCGTGAAGGTAACGTTCGCCAAAGGCGCGGCACTTTCCGACCCCGCGCATCTGTTCAGCGCGAGCCTGGACGGGAACGTAAGGAGGGCCATCGACTTCCATGAGGGGGACGAGGTGGACGAGGCGGCGTTTTTGGAACTGGTGCGCGCCGCGGTTTCCCTAAACAAGCCCGGCCGCAAATCTGGCGGAAAAGGAAAAGGGCGGGGCGTTTGACGGCCCGAAAACAGGGCGGAAAGAAAAAAGACGCCGGGACGGAGCGGTCCCGGCGTCTTTTCGCATCAGGCTGCGAACTATTTGATCTCGTAGGTGACGCCGGCCTGCATGGTGACTTCCATCGTACCGGAGGATACGGGTACCGCCGCGGCGGCATCATAGGCGGCGGCCTCGGGCGCGGCATACCGGTAATTGCCGTAGGGGCTGGACGTGCTGACGACGGTATCCTTGACGCCCAATATGCGCACGATCTGCACGCCCGTGGTTTCGGCCATCAGCTTTGCCTTGGCGTCCGCGTTTTTCAGGGCGGTCTCAAGCGCTTCCAGACCCGCGGCGTCGGGGTTCTCCAGGCCGAACTGCAGGCTGTAGGCCTGGTTCATGCCCGCCTTTGCGGCGGCGTCCAGGAGCGTGCCGATCTCATTGAGATCGCGCATTGTCACCTCGATCATGTTGGTGGTGGTGTAGCCGGTGATGCGCTGCGTATTGCCGGAATACGTATAGTCCGGGTTGACGCTGTACTGCGAGGTATAGTAATCCTTTTCCGCAATGCCCAATTGCTTGAGCGATTCGTACAATGCCGTCATTTTTTCCATATTGGCGGCCTGCGAGGCTTCGGCCGTCCTGGCCTGGCTCTGCACGCCGAGCGTGATATAGGCGATGTCCGGTTCCACCCGCACGGTGCCCTGCGCCGTCACCTGTATGGTGTTGACGGGCGTTTCCTCCTCACCGCCGCCCACCGGCGCGGCGGGCTGCGCGGCGGGCTGCGCGAACGCCTGCTTGCCCAGCAGCGCCACGGCAATGCCCATCATCAGGACAAACGCCGCCGCCAGCGCGATCAGCACGCCCTGTAATCCTTTATTCATGGGAAAACCTCCTTGTCGGTCATATTCTGTTCTTAAAACGCAGACGGCCGCGCATCCGTTCCATCGATCCGCAAAAAAGCGCTTTTATGACGCCTGGGAAAGCATGGGTTGAAGCCCTGCCGGAAACGGGGTATGATTGTTTTGAACCGATTGAAACTGCGATTGGAAGGATGAACGATATGAAAATCATCATGTATGGCGCCGAAATCTGCCCGGACTGCATGGAGGCGAAAGCGAGGCTTGCGGCGTCGGCCGGGATCGAGCTGGATTACAGGGATATCACAAAAAGCACAAAGACATTGAAGGAATTTCTCTCTTACCGGGACCATGACGGGCTGTTTGCTCCGGTCGTCGCGGGCGGCGGCATCGGCATCCCGTTTTTTATTCTGGAGGACGGCTCAAGGACGTTTGAGCTGAATGATTTTCTGGGCGCGGAAGGACCGGCCCGGGCCGCGGAATCCTGTTCCGCCGACGGCAAAGGCTATTGCTGACGCCCCGGCGGCAGCGTTCGCTCAACAGAAACTTAATCGTCAAAGCCCGCCGACGCCATGAAGCGCCGGCGGGCTTTTTCAACGGGCAGGGAGCTATTTCAAATAAATGACGCTGCTGCTGTAGCCGCTTCCGTCCGTTTCCGCAACGGCAAGCTTTTTGCCCGAAGGGCTCCAGCTTGTTTTAACGCCGCCCGTATCCGCCGCGATCTGCGTGGACTCGCCGGTCGCCGTGTCGTACAGGTAAAGCCCGCTGCCGGAAGCGCCGTTGTCGGCGGCTTTGAGCCGGTATGCGATCATCCGTTGGTCGGGGGACCAGGAGATTCCCGTCAATTCCGTTCCCTCCGCGATCGTATTTAGGATGTTGCCGTCGGCGTCAGCCAGCAGCAGTTTTATTGCGGAATCCGCCCCTTGTAATATCAGCAGCAGCTTCCCGTCGGGCGAGGGCGTTACCCCATAGGCGTTTCCCACATTCAGGTCCTTTTTTTCTCCGGTCGCCAGGTCCAGCATATACAGCCCGAAGACGGGGTCGGCGGTCTCGCCGGTGATATAATAGAGCCGGTTGCCCGCTTTCCGCACCGCATACAACTGCTCCTCCTCCAATCCGGCAACCGGCGTTATGTTCCCGGCCGTGTCGGCCGTATAGGCGCCCCCGGCATAGGAAACGCCAATTACGTTCCCCGCGTCGTCCCAATCCGCCGTCATGGCGAGCCCCAGGCTTTTTTCGGCCGCGGTGGATTGCGCCCCGTCCACGTCCGTCAGATAATAGGCGGTATCCCCGATGGAATACTCATAGTAGAGCAGATGCTTCTTGTCGGGGGACAGTACGGCCCCGCAGAGAAACATGTTGCTCCGGGCTTTCAGCGTTTCATATTCCCCGGTGTCCGCATGGTACAGGTACAAGCTGCGGGGGTGGGAGTCCGCGTTTTCCGCAAGGCGCATCTTCTGAAGCTCCGGGTTTTCTTTGGACAGCACGACCGTCTGCTCGTCAAGCCAATCGGTCAGTTCCATGCCCGCGTACCGGTCGGTCCTTTCAACGAAGACCCCGGGCGATTGGGCTTTACCTTCCATACCTTCCTTTTCAATGACGGCAGTGATTTTCCCCGTTTCCGCAGCGGCCGTTCCGCTTTCCCGCCGCGCGCCGCAGGCCGTAACGGCCAATAAGGCTGCCAATATCGCGGCGGTTGCCGCGATGCTCATAGTCTTCATATTGTACCGCCTCCTTGCCTTATTCCACTCAATCGTAACATGGATTTTCCAAATAGCCCAGGCCCTCGGTCCGCCGCAGGCCCGGTTTGCCTATGCCGAAATTAAATCCGCCGCTATGGGGCCCGAAATCAGGATAT
>DATMXR010000068.1:0-17192 GCA_035561315.1 Feifaniaceae bacterium | reverse complement strand
ATTACAGCGGGCGGTTTGCCGATGTGTTTAAACGCAGGGTCGGGCGTACGCCTACGGAATACAGGAGCCATTTGCCGGCGCCTCCGCGGGAAAGCACAGCCGACACGGCCCCCATATGTAAAACAGAGAGCCAGCTTTTTCGGGTTGCCGGTATTCTCCCTGTCCCCATGCAGATATTCAAACAGAACGGCGATATTATTTTCATTAACGAAGCCGTTCTGGGCGCGTGGAACGTTAAGGATTCCTCACGGATCCTCGGAACATACAATTTGATCAAAGACCCTTTGGTGAACGAGCAATTTGGATTGCGTGAACAAATCCGCAGGACCTTCGAGGGAGAGACCGTTCTGATAACGGATATCCGAATTCCTTTAGAGCGCTTTTGGGAATGGTACGATCCCCGGAGCGCCGAATATGATACCGAGGCGATCTATACCGATATTCTGAATTTTACCGTCTCCGTCGAAGATGTGAAGGCGGACTATGTCGTCAGCATTTTTTTGACAAGCAGGCTGTATCAGGGGAGGTCGGATGTCACGAGAGCGAAAGAGTATCTTGAAAACCATTGGCGCGAGGGCTTTGACGCCGGCAGGCTTGCGGGGACAATCGGCTTAAGTCCGTCGCATCTTGCGCGTCTGTTCAAAAAGCAAACCGGCATAACGCTGTACAGTTATTATCAGGAGGTCAAGATCGCCCGGCTGAAGGCTGCGCTGCGGGATCAAAACCTGAGCGTTGCCGAAGCCTTTCTCTCCTGCGGCTTTGCCTATCCCGACAATTTTACGCGCTTCTTCAAGAAAAAAGTCGGCATGACGCCACTGGAATACAGAAAAAAGGGAAAAGAATCAAAATAACAAAGAACGGCCGGGGTTCCTGTATCTATACGGATGCAGGGCCCTTTTTTCATATGCTCATATTTGTAAGAAACTGAGCGCCCAATCGGTTTTTGGGCGGCTTTACTTTTTTTATAATGGCTTAGGAGATCAACAACGAAACGGGGTGGTTACGCTGAAACAGGAGAAGCCGAGAGAGCAGCTTTTCGCCGAGCTTGCCGAGCTTCAAAGGAATATGGAAAAGAAACTGGCGGTAAAGGAACAGTTTATCAAACGGTTTCAGACGCTTGCCCAAACGGAAGAGGAGCCTTTGAGCCTGCTGAATCTTTTTCCCTGCCCGGTCGCCATTTTTAGGATGGGCGGCTATTTGCACAGGACAAATCATGCGCTCATGGAAAACACAGATCTTCAAGAGGACGATGTTTCTGGGGGAACCATCAACTTTCTTGCCCGCGTTACGAATGAAAACTTCGCCATGCTGGAGGCGGCGGAGGGCGTTTTTTACGGAAAGACCGTGCTCT
Source organism: Feifaniaceae bacterium (assembly GCA_035561315.1). Lineage (GTDB taxonomy): Bacteria > Bacillota > Clostridia > Christensenellales > CAG-138 > JAEYLA01. The sequence continues at coordinate 15,841 of DATMXR010000068.1, read as the reverse complement.
TAAGCAGGCTCTCCTATCCGTTGGCGCTGTTCTGCAAAAGCTGGAGCTATACGGTCCGCGACAATTACCGCAGCGCGCTCTTCTTTCCTTTGCCGGATAGTGGCGGGGACATTTGGTACGGCGTAGTCATGCTGCTCAAATGAGAAAAAGTCTATAAAGTGAAGGGGGTTCTGGAATGAAGAAGGGTTTTGCCGCCTTGCTCACCGTGTTGCTGTTGTTTTGCTTTGCCGCGTGCGAGCAACCGGCCGGCACCGGTTCCGGCAGCGAAAAGCAAGAGGAGGAGCAAACCTCAGCCGTCCTTCCCGGAGCTTTTGTCCCGGATGGACGGGAGACGGAAGATCTCTCCGGGCAATCCGCCTCAGATACAGGGAAGAAAAGCAGACCATACGACCCGAGCATCTTTGTTATCGAGGCTTCGGGAAGCTGGCGGCAGGAGCTGGCGCCTGGCTACTATGCCGACTATGAATGTGAGCTGTATCTTGATAAGTTTGACGCGAATGACAGCCGCTCGGCCTCGGGCGTTTATTCGGGAGTATTCTGGATGAAAACCGCGCTGGACACGGCGGATTATCTGAAGGAGTTTTTGAAAGACGTACCGGTAGAGATGGGCTTTGAAGCGGGCGGCGAGGGTGTCTGCGACAATTTGACCATGCATCTGCTTGATGGCTATGAGCGCGATCCCTTCAAGGATTTCGGCATCCCCGACGGGAAAGGCGGCAAAGCTGTTCCCGACAAAGAAGCCCTTGCGGGGGAAGGCGGCTTCATTGCCGTAGGTACGCGGGCCTATCTGGATGCCAGGGCGCAGGGCGCCGCGGGCGAGACGCTTACCCATCAGGACAGCCAAACCGGCGACGCGGAACTGCGCTACATCATTCAGGTCGAACCCGACGTCAACCGTACGGCCACCGAGCGGGAGGTTACGATTTATTTGACCGGCGCCGAAGGCATGAGCGCGACCATTGAGGGCGTGTGGAAGCGTTTACCCGGCTACCGGGACGATATGCATGAATATGCCAAAGAAAACAAAGCCGGCCAGATGCTGGAGAAGCATTTGAAATAAGCGTGTGTTTTCCGCACCGGCTTTCTATACGTTGGAACTGTCCGGCGGGGCTGCGGCCGTTCTTTTACCCGCCGCTGCAAAGGAGCCTACAAGTTGCGCCGCCGCATGAAGAACAGAATGATACCTCCGGAGGTTTGATTTGAAATGAAGCCGATCAAACGCGCAATCTGCCTGTTGCTTGCCGTTGCAGCCGCATTGCAGCTTTTTGGCTGCCAGACGCCACAAACAGAAAAACATGAAACGGAGCAGGCGGCGCATCCCCCGCAGGCGCGGCAAGCGCAAGCGGGCGACGGGCCAGAGAGCCTTTTCACATACGACGACGCGAATGCCCTGGCTTGACGTAAAGGCGGCTCTGCCGCAGGGGGAAGGAACCTGTGAATATCCTTGGGGCGCGTATGACGACCCAATCGAGCTGCCCGAAGGGGACGCTTCCGGCGGCGCGGCGGACGCGATGGATACGGATGAAAAAGAGGAAAAAATACAGGAAGCGTTAAGCAAGCTCACGCCCGAAAAGCGCCAGGCTGCGGAGGAAGCCATGGTGCGGCAGCAAGCGCAAAACAGCGCGCCCGCGCAGGGAGAACCGGAGCTGCCGCCCGACTGGAATGCTGGGAGCAATCAACCCGCGGCAGGCGGCAGGCTGGAGTTTTCAAGCGGCGGTACCGGGGTCGTCATCGAAATATCCGAATACTGTGTTGACGAGGATACGACGTTTATCGTCACACCCGTCAAGAAAAGCAAGCTGCCGCAGGAGTTTATGAAAGGCGGTTTTTCGCTCACCGAAAACGACAGATCGCATGTTACGCTCAATGACTGCGCCGTTATTACCTTCATCACCGAGAGCGACCCGGGAGAGGATGTCGTGATCAAAAGCTTCGGCGAAAACGGCGATATGGAATATACGTTTGCAGAGGTTGAAAAGCTGGGCGGCACCTATGTGATTACCGGCGCGGTGGAGCATTTTTCCACTGTCGGCTACGGTGAGGCGCGCCTCTCTGCGCCCGCAGTCAGCCAAGAATCCACTGAGCAGCTGCGAAAATTTGCCGAAGAGCAAATAGAGCAGATGCGGTGGCAAAAGGAACAGGAAAAAGCCGGGAAAAAGCTTATAAGAACAATCGAGTTTGATGAAATTCTATACACAAGGTCCGCCGCGGGGCATCCGTTGCAGCTTCACCTGCGCGCCAAATTGGTGCAGCAGGAATTCGCATCCATTAATACGAAGACAGGGCTGATGGAGCGGCCGTTCACAGGGAAGATATGGATTAAATTTTACACATGGATGCCCGGGGGCTACGGCGTTATGTATATGCTCTGCAACAACGCGGTAATCAGAGATCCCGCCATCAATTGGGTGGGCTCTTTAACCGAGCCTGGCACGAGCCGTAATCCCTCCGCGATCCAAATGGTCAGCACCGGTGGGAGCCAATCGGTTGGGGAGGGAGTCGGCTCTTTCGATATTTCCGGCAAAACCTATTCAAGCGTACAGACAGACTGGGTATTCCATGCGGCTGCCGGAAGCGTCAAAGCCACCTTTACAAGTATGAAGGGCGCTGTTGATAAAACCTTCATCACCGGTAAAGTGCTTGCGAAAACAGAGCGGCAGGCAAACAAAAAGCTCAAATGGTTTTTGGACTAAGTAGAAAATGTTTAGGAGGAGATCATCATGACAGAACAACAGGAAACCGCTTATACGCCCGAGGATATTGAAAAAAACAAAACCATGGCGGGACTTTCGTATCTGCTCTTTTTCCTGCCGCTGGTCGCTTGCCCCGAATCGGGGTACGCCAGGTTCCATGCCAATCAGGCGCTGATTCTGCTGCTGCTGGGTATCGTGGGAAATGTGGTGCTGGGAGTTATCCCGGCCGTCAGCTGGATCCTTCTTCCCATTTTCGGCATCGGCGTGCTGATACTCGGAATTATGGGGCTGATCAATGGGTTTGGCGGGAAAGTAAAACGCCTTCCGCTGATCGGCAAGCTTACCATACTGAAATAGGCGGCCGCAGAATCAGCGAAGAATAAGTCAAAAACATCCTTGCCTCTCTCCTGACGGAGAGCAGGCCAAAAGCAAATGACCATCAACGACACGAATAAGGAGGTTCTGTCATGAAAAATAAAGCGGTCAAAAAAATCCTTTCCGTTATTCTGACGGTATGCCTGGCGCTTACCTTGGCGCCTTTTGGCGCAAGCGCGCAGGAAATATCCTTGGCTACAAGTGATGGGAGCGTGGAGCCCGGCGCGCTTTCTGAGACTGGTTGGGAGCCGCAGCCTCCCCCCGCCACCCCTTCGGATTTGCCGCAATTTCCTTTGGCCGATATGGGGCCGCTGGCTGCCGCCGTGGCCACTGCCAGGGCCTTCGTCTACAACAACGCCCTCCACGTCCGGCTGACCGAGGGCGCCTTTGCGGACGGCGCTGCGCTGGATAAGAATCAGTGGACATTGGACGCGCCGGGGGGCCACACGATCACACACATCACCAGGGTCAGTGATACTCTTGTGTCGCTCGTCCTGTCCAAAAACATCATTCTGGAGCACACTTTTTGCATCCGCGACGTGTCCGACTCACAATTTGCGCTTGGAACGACCGCGTTTTCCGTGCCGCTGGAGGTTGAAATCAAGGCCGGCGCACACGCGGAGGGCACGGCGTCGGCCGGTGCCGACACCAGTGAAATCACCGTGGCGCTCACCAAGGGCGAATTTCAGACCGAACAGCTGTCGGCCTATTGGAGTCTCGGGGGGGACTCCGCGGTCGGTAAATTCATCACCGCCGCACAATATATTGACATAAACACCGTCAAGCTCACGTTGAACAATCCCATCGGCGCGGGCGGCGACCTGACCGTCACTGCCGCCCAGATCGCTTTCCTGGACATCGCCACCTGGGTTTTTGCCTCGCCGCTCACAGTGGCGGTTTCCGCGCCGTCGGCGGCTTGTTCCATCGGGACGGCCGGGTATGCCTCGCTGTCGGAGGCGCTGGCGGCGGTGAAAAACGGCGAGACCATCAAGCTTCTGGGCGATATCACCCACACCTCGTCCGTCGAGGTCGACAATATGGAGATCGTTTTCGACCCCAACGGCTATAGCCTGCTGATCGACACCGGCGCGACGAAGAATTCCACCGCGCTGACGGTGACAAACGGCGGCAATGTGGGTTATAACACGCTCGGCACCTTTACCGTCTGCGGCGGAGAAAACGGATATGGCGTTCTGGCGCAGCACGGCGGCCGGGCAGCGGTAGGCGGGGTGCTCATTAAAAACGATTACAACGAGGGCGCCTATGCTTCGGGCGAAGACAGCCGCATCACCGTAAACGGCGACATTTTGACGGTCGGCGCAGGGGATGGCGGGTATGCCCGCGCGGCGGGCGCGGCGGCCGCATGGGAGGCGAAAATCACGGTAAACGGCAGCCTGTCCGTCACGGGGGACAATGCCGTCGGCGTCATGGCCCTTGGCGGGGGAGAGGTTGAGGTGAACCCGCCGGGCGGCGGCACGGGGGTGATTGTCAGGGGTTACGATTCCGTGGGCGTCGAGGCCCGCAACGATCCCCAAAGCAAAGCGACGGTGAACGGCGACGTGGAGGTTCAGGGGGACGGCTCTACCGGCGTTGCCGCAAGCTTCGGACAGGTAATGGTAAGAAGCGTCACGGTGGCGGGGGATGACAGCTTCGGCGCGCATGCCGTGGACTACGGCCTGATCACAATCAACGGCGATGTGACTGTGACCGGAAACGGCGTGAACGGCGTCCGGACGGAGAAGGGCGAAGGAGCGGGCGGCGCCGTGAGGGTGACCGGCAGCATTGACCTGGGCGGAACGGGCGAAGCCAACACCGGCATATATTGCTCCAGCGAAGGAACCGGGAGCTATACGAGCGTGGTGACGGTGGACGGGTCGGTCACCGCTCCCCTCTATCTGGCGCTTGATGGCCAGCTGCGCGGCAAAGAACCCCCGGACGGCGCCGACGGCATCTATGCGGTTTACACCGGGCGGTACGGCAGCGTGGTCAAGGTGGCGGGCATCGCGGGGCCAAGCTTGCCCATTGTCACAACCACACTGGTCAGCCCCGCGGAGGTCACCGCTACCGGCGCGCGGGTGAGAGGCGGCGTGACCGCCACCGGAGGCGCGGAGATTACCGCCTTCGGCTTTGCCTGGGGATTTCACGCCGACCCCACCACGGCCAATTCCACTGCGGCGGGCACCGGGACGGCCGCCGGCTTTGCGGCCGACCTGTCGGGGCTTGTACCCAACCAAATCTATTATGTGCGCGCCTATGCCACAAACAGCGCGGGAACGGCGTATGGGGAAAACCGCACCTTTACCACGGCGGCCTCCGATCCGCTGGGCGCTCCGCTGAATCTGCGCTATCTGGCATACGACGGCGCCGTGGAGCTGATGTGGGATGCGCCCCCCAGCGCCAGCCCAATCCTGTGCTATGAAATCCTGCGGGGCAACGACCTGACCAAGCCGTGGACCGATGTGGGGAATGTCACCTCTTACCGGGTGAGCGGACTGACCAACGGGGATAACATCTTTTTCAACATCCGGGCGGTCAACGCCGCCGGCCCCGGCCCCCACGGCTCCCTCTGGGCCATGGCCAATATCCCCACACCGCCCGGCCCGCCCCATTCCCTGAGCGCCTCCGGAATCAACGGCAAGGTGCGGGTAAGCTGGAGCGCCCCCTACAGCAACGGCCACCGCGAAATCACCGGCTATCTGGTATCGCTGGACAGCGTCAACTGGACCGACGCGGGACGGAACACGAGCTGCGAATTTACCGGCCTGACCGACGGGGTGACCTATACCTTCTATGTGCGGGCCGCCAATGAAATCGGCGTCGGCGAGGCGGCCCCTGTTCAGGGCTCCTCCAGATCGACGGGCGGCGGCTCTGTGGGCGGCGGGGCCTTTATGCCTGTTATCGCTGCCGACAAGCAGCCCAACATGCCCACCACAGCGAAAGTGAGCGTTTCCGGCACAGTCAAAGGCGGTATCCTTTCCGCAACCATTTCTGAGCAGATGGTGAAGGATGCCGTCAAGGCGGCACAGGACGCGGCAAAGGAGTCCGGCAAGGAACCGGACGGCATCGCTTTGGACTTCAATATTACAGGCAGCGGCAGATATATCGGTTTGAACGCCGTCATTGACGCGGCGGCGATCGACCGGCTGAAAGAGGCGGGCGTAAGGTATATCAAAATCGGCTCGTCTTTGCTGGATGTGACCTTTGATACGGAGGCTCTCGCCGAAATTGACAGACAATCCACAGGCGCTGTTACGATTTCGGCTGCGAGGCTCACAAAGCTGCCTGATGCGGCCAAGAAGCTGATCGGCAATCGTCCGGCGTTTAATATTACCGTAAGTTATCGGCGAAACGGCCAAAATGCATCTATTTCCAACTTCGGCAAGGGCGCGGTGACGCTGGGATTTGCCTACAAAGCTACAGGCAAAGAAAAGACCGGCAGCCTGTTCGGCGTATATGTCGATCAAGACGGCAGGCCGCAACTTCTGGCCAATTCCAGCTATGCGGGCGGCAGACTGATTTTTCGCAGGAACAGCCTGTCGACCTACGGCGTAGGCTATAAAACCACTGCCCCGGCGTTTACCGACACCGGGAAGCATTGGGCAAGGGACAGCATTGATTTTGTCGCCAGCCGCGGCCTCATCAGCGGAACCGGCACAACCATATTCGCGCCCAATGCCGCTATTACCCGCGCCGATTTCATTATGGCGCTGGGCAGGCTCTCCGGCGCGGATGTGAACGTCTATCCTGCATCCGGCTTTACCGACGTAAAGAGCACGGACCCCGCCATGCCCTATATCGAATGGGCAGTCAGGAACAAGATCGTGCAGGGGACCGGGGGCGGCAGGTTCGGCCCGGCGCTCTCCATCACCCGCCAGGATATGGCGGTGATGATGCGGGATTACGCCAAGGCCACCGGCTACAAGCTGCCGGTTTCCATTGCGGCGGTCACTTTCGCCGACAGCGCAAAGATCTCCGCTTACGCCGGGGATGCGGTAAAGGCCATCCAGCAGGCGGGCATCATGCAGGGCAAGGCCAATAACATTTTTGACCCCCAAGGCAACGTTACCCGTGCGGAAGCATCCGCCATCCTGCGCCGCTTCGTGGAGCTTGTCATCGACGAGGGTACGGCACGGGGCCGGGTGCAAAACGACGCCGGGCAATGGCGGTATGTCGGTGAAAACGGCAAGCCGTCACCGGCTGACGCGTGACTGAAAAAGGGAAATACCATTACTGCCTCGGCAAGGGCGGCATCATGATTTCCGGCAGGTGGCTTTAAATTTATAAATGAATTGGCTTAAATAGCAGGACGTAAAGGAGTTATCACGGGGGACAGCGAAGATAATGGATGTCATCTTGCCAAAGTATGTGGTCCGGAAAGCACAAATGCGGAACAGCAGCCTGTTCCGCATTTTCAATAGCTGGGCGTACATTCCATCTTTTATCAAAATGTTCTTTCACGGCCTTTTCGATTGCATTCGAATGCTAATATTCCCTCAACCTTGAGCAAAGATCATCATTTCCTTTCCCTCTGCGACAAAAACAGGAATAATGCCTATGGGGGCATCATACTCGAAAATTGCTCCGCCCTCATATTCTTTCTGCGTTCTGGCATCTTTCCAGCGCCGCCCGGCAGGGAGATAGACCGTGCGCTTCATCATTCCTTGATAGAGTATCGGGGCAACCAAAACATCGGGTCCGAACATATATTCATCCTCAATATCCCAGCATTTCTCATCTTCCGGGAAATCGTAGAACAGCGGGCGGATAACAGGGGTTCCCTTTTCGTGGGCAACCTTCATTTGCTCCGTTATATATGGGCGCAAACGCTCCCGGGCAAACAAAATGTCTTTTATAATATCATAGGCTTCTTCTCCAAAACTCCAAACCTCGTTGTCTGCTCCGCTGCCAAAAGGTTCATTGAACATCTTGGCGGAGTCGCCTTCTTTAAAATCGTAAGGCAAGCGCAAGCCGTGCAACCTGCATACGGGGCAGAACAAACCGAATTGAAACCAGCGGATGAGCAATTCTCTAAATTGGGGATCGGAAGGATCACCCCCGAAAAAGCCGCCGATGTCCGTAGTCCACCACGGGATGCCGGAGATACCGGCATTTAATCCGGCTGCAACCTGTTTGCGAAGGCACTCAAAGGTTGAAACGATATCTCCCGACCACAAAAGCGTGCCGAATCGCTGGCTTCCCGCCCACACGCACCGGATCAGATTGAGGATATTCTCCTGCCCTGCCGCCGTCATTCCATCGTAAAAAGTCCGGGCATAATAGAACGGGTATAGGTTGCCTACTTTCATTGCGGGCCCGAGATAGTAACGGAAATGGTCATAGTCATAGTGCCCCATCAGGTCCGGCTCGGCTTCGTCAAGCCAGAACAACCTGATTCCGGCATCATAATAATGCTCTTTCACCTTGTCCCAAACAAATTTACGCGCGCCCGGATGGGTCGCATCGTAGAACGACTCGTTTCCCAAAAAGTTTATGTTTGTCCGGGTGGCTCTCTCCGTTCTGAGCAGATAGCCGCGCTCGACCATTTCGTCATAGTTTTCGCTGTTTACGTCAACCGTCGGCCAAATGGAGACCATCAATTCGACCCCCATTTCCCTGAGTTCCCGTACCATAGCAGCCGGATCAGGCCAGAATTCAGGATCAAATTTCCACTCGCCTTGCTGCGGCCAATGGAAAAAATCGCAGACAATAACCGACAGGGGAATCCCGCGCCGCTTGTGCTCCCGCGCGACGGACAGAAGCTCATCCTGCGTTTTGTATCGAAGCTTGCACTGCCAGAAGCCTGTTGCGAATGCGGGCATCATAGGCGTTTTGCCCGTGACGTCCGCGTAAGCTTCCTCTATTTGGGCCGGCGTATCGCCCGCAGTAATCCAATAATCCATTTGCTCCGAGACTTCGGCACGCCACTCGGTCAAATTCGCTCCGAATGTCACCCGCCCGATCGCGGGGTTGTTCCACAGGAAGCCGTAGCCGATGTTTGACAGCGCAAACGGAACACTCGCCTGGGAGTTGCGCTGCGCCAGTTCAAGCATACAGCCCTTCATGTCCAGCTGGCGCTCCTGCCGTTGGCCCAATCCGTAAATTTTTTCTCGATCATTTGATTCAAAGCGCAGCGTAACGCGATAATCTCCGCCTATAATCGGCTTGAATTCCCGGCCGCTTATTTCGAGCGCGCTGGTCTTTTCTCCGCTTTCTTTGACTCTCCAGTATTCCTGCAGCAGGATATCGCCTTTTTGGTTTACGAACGTGAGGCATCCGAATCGATCCAGAACCGCCGTGATCCTGCCGTTTGTGATCTTTGCGCTTTGTTCGTCGATCTCGATTTGCGCTTCGCAGCCGTCCTGCGGCAAAAGCGCCCAGTCCGTTTCCTTTATTGCCGCATTTTTCGTCGCCCGCACGCGCAGGCTGTTCTTCCCCCACGGTTCGATCAAAAGCGTCTCGTTGTCGTACTCGCGGATTAAACGATTTGCAGCCTTCGTAATAATAGCCATTTGCCCTTTTCTCCCCGCTCATGATTGCTTCATTTTTGTGCAGGACCGCCCCGTGTTCGGCGGTCTTCATTCCATGAGTTTACGTCCTCATCCTCCCGCGCCTGCATCTTCGCCGTTGCGGGCAGCGGGCGCTTCATGTCCGGCGACAATATACATTTTGTCGATCAGTTCCTGCTGCGAAATATCGCATCTTTTGTAGTCGAACTCGACTTTGCCGCGGTCGACAAGCACGACGCGGTCGACGACCGGATAGACATGATAGATGTTGTGGCTGATGAAAATGCACGCTTTGCCCTCGCTCTTGATTTTTCGGATAAACCCCAGCACCTTTTGCGTTTCGGCGAGAGAAAGGCCCGTTGTCGGCTCGTCAAGGATGATCAGCTCGGAATTGAAGTACAGCGCGCGCGAAATTGCGACGCCCTGCCGCTCCCCGCCCGACATGTTCCCTACGATATTGTCAGGGTGAATCGCGCCGGAAGTAAAGCCCATCGTGTTTTTCATCAGGTCCATCGTGGCTTTTTTCATCTTGTGTATTTTCATCAGGCCGATCGTGTTGATCAACTCTCTGCCCATGAAAATATTGCGCCAGATCGGATGCTGTTCGCTCAGCGCCCGGTCCTGAAAAACGGTCTCCATGCCCATTCGCCTGGCTTTGGACACCGAATAATTTTCAAGCTTCTGCCCTTTCCAGTAAATGGAGCCCTGCGTGGGCTCATAAACGCCGGTGAGTATCTTGATCAACGTCGATTTGCCCGCACCGTTGTCGCCCAGCAGCCCGACCACTTCGTTACTCCCAATTTGAAGATCGATGCCCCGCAGCGCTTCGATTGACCCGAATCTCTTAACGATTCCCTCCATTTTTACAAGAGGCGTTTCCATATAACATTGACTCCTTCCGATGCCCTTAAGCCCTGCGTTTCATGCCCGAGAACTTGTGGCTGATTAGCGACAATACGAGAATTAAGCCGAAGAAAAATTGCGTGTAAAAGCCCGTGAGGCCCGATGCGATGATGCCCGTTTCCAGAAAACTCAGGATAAACGCGCCCATCGCGCTGCCGATGATCGTGCCGACGCCGCCCCAGGTCGGCGTTCCGCCAAGGTACACGGCCGCAAGCGTCGTGAGCAGATATCCGTCGCCCGTCGTGGGCCAGAAGGTATTGTTGATCATGCCCGACATGATGCCCGCAAAAGCGGACGCAAGCCCTACCAGCATAAACGTGAGCGTTTTGACAAGGTCAACCTTGATGCCGGTCTCCCGCGCGCTCATGCTGTTATCGCCGATATAGCATACATGCGCGCCGAACTGGTGCCTGCTGAACAGCACGTAGCACAGCGCCATAAACAGCAGCCCCCAGATCATCTGCACGGGAAACATGCCGATTTTGCCTACAATCGCCTGATAAAACGCCGTCTTATTCAAAAAGACCAGCGACATGCCTTCGCCGTTGGAGCCGATCATGATCAGCCCGCGCAGCAGAAAGTTCATGCCCAGCGTCACGACTAAGGAAGACAGCTTTACCTTCGTGATTAAAATCCCGTTGATCAGGCCGATCAGCAGGCCCGCTCCCATGGCCGCGAGAATCCCCAAAATGGGATATCCCGTCCTGGTGATTACCAGCGCAAACATCCACAGGGAAACCCCCATGGCCGAGGGGAACGACAGATCGCTTTCGCCGCACGCTACAACAAACACCAGAGACGACGCCAGCATCAGCGGGATGGGCAGCACGGTGAACACCGCCATATAGGTGTAGGGCGTGAGAAAAACCCTCGGATTGAACGCGGCGAATACGCCCATTAGAATGAGCAAAACGGCAAATATGGATAGCTCCGTCTTTCGCTTGCTGAGAAACAATTTGATAGCCACACTACCACCTCATTATTGCTTTTCTGATAATCGGGCGGCCCCGGGAAAGCCGGGGCGGCCCGACGGTCCCTTCTACCGGATTCCCTTTGCCACGAGATCCGCGACAGCTTCGAAGTTGTTTTTGTCGATCAAGCCTGCGCCCGTATCAAGAACGATTCCTGAGAGCTGGAAGTTCTTGGTCAGGTATGCGCTCATGACCGGCACAAAACCCTGCAGATAGGGCTGCTGGTCAGCCGTGAGCTGGATATAGCCCTCCTTGAAGCCGTCCAAAATCGCGGGACTGAGATCGAAGCCGATGTTGATGACTTCGCCCGGTTTTTTCCCGCAGGCCTCCATGTACGTCTTTGCCGCGGAAAGCTGCTGCCCGCCGCCGTAAACGATCATTTTCGTCTCGGGGTTGGACTGGAGCTGCCCACTGATCAGCGGGAGCAGCAGCTGCGGATCCGCCGCCGCTTCGTTCGGCGTCACCACGCGCTCGATTTTCATGCCGATCGACTCCAGCGTAACCGCCATTCCTTCTTCACGGAAATAACGGCCCGGCTGGCCCCATGAGCCGAACACGACCGCCCGGTCGCCCGCCTTGAGGCCGTAGGTATTGATCGCGGCCTGTGCGAGGGCTTTTCCCTGCTCCGCCTGGTCGACGACGCCGACGTAGCCGCCGCCGTACTGCTTGCGGACTTCAGGAACGTTCACGTTTTGATAGACCATGATGATGCCGGCTTTGCTCGCTTCTTCGGCCAGGGGCATGATCGCGTCGTCGCCCGGATGGCCCATCATACAGATCGCATCGGGCCTTGCCGCGATGGCTTCGCGAAGCTGCGAAATCATCTTCTCAGGCTCCCAGCCCGAAAACACATATTCTACCGAGACATTGTAGGGCTTGAGCATCGCAGCCGCGTCCATGGCCCCTTTATAAACAATGGAAGCGAACGCGTCGCCCGCTTCGCCGCCCGCGAAGAAGCGGATCGTCATCGGCTCGCCGATTGCGGCAGGCTGCGCGTCCTCCGTGGGAGCCTCGACCGTAGCATCGGCCCTTGGCGTATCGGCCGTTTTCGGCGTGTCGGCCGTGGTAGGCGTCCCGGGCGTAACTTTTGTGCAGCCCGCTGCAAGCGCCAGCAGAAACAGGACGCAAAGAATTACGGAGATTGCTTTTTTCATTGAGAGACCTCCTCGAAATGTATTGGCGTCACCCTGCGCTTGGATGTCGCCGAATCGGGATCGATCAGAAATGTCAGTGCCTTTGTTCGCCGGCATATCAATATAACCATACCAATGGGCTGAAGTTAATGCGTTATTTTGACCAGTTTTTGAGTAATCTTAACATTGTGTAAAATCAAAACCAAGGGAGCTTTACCCCGTGTTATAATCAATATATCGAATCAAAGCTTTCGTCGGCCTATCCTTTTCCGCTCCGGCATACGCACAGGCACAATTTCACGGCCCGATTTGCACACACTCGCCAAATGATTATAAGAGGTGATTTCATGGGCAAAGCGCACCCAAGGTTCACGCTGTCCTTCAACGCCAAGCTGACGCTGATCGTGCTGGCCCTCCTCGTCGCTTCACTGGTCGCAATGGCGGGTTTTCTGTATACAAATCTGTACTCCGTCTACGAGCGGAACGCGTATGAGGCACTGGAAAAGCAAATCATCCAAACAGCCGAAACCATCGATAATTTTTTCAACGCCATCGATATGCTGGCGGTTTATCATTTCGCCGACCCCTCGATCAATACGCTGATCGAAGCCGGGCCCGATGGGAAGACCCGGCAGAAAAAGATTGAAGAACTGGGCCAAAAATATGAGGCGAACAATACAAAGCTCGGCTACGGCATGACGGCGACCTTCAGCCTTATGCAATCCATGTATATCTTCGTTGACGAGTACAGTTACTTGCGCCTTCCCTTCTCCCGCAAAGCGGATCAGGAGAACATCGGCGTTTACCGGGAGGCAAGGCGGGAAAACAAAAGCGGGCCTTACCTGATCAGCCCTACGACCGCCAAGCCTTATTTATACATTGTGCGCAACGTCTACAATCTGCCGACGGAATCCTCCCCGCTGACGCTGGTGACAAATATATTTGAAACCGCGCTGTCAAATTGCTATGTAAACTTTCTCCAAACAAAGGGAGCCATCGCAATGGTCCTGGACCAGGACGGCATCATCTTTTCGCAGAGAGATAAAAAAGATCTGGGCATGCAGGCGCCGCCGGGCATCGTTGCCAATATCGGCAACGGGAACGTGTTCGAGGCGGAAATCGACGGCAAGCATTATTTTATGATGCTCAAAGAAGTGGCCTGGGGCAAGCTGGTCTTTGCCGCAGGCATTCCCAGGGAAACCGTTTTTGAAAACCTGTCGGTCAACATGCGCAATTTTTCCCTGCTCTCCGCACTGATCGCTTTTTTGTGCATCGGCGTAAGTATTTTTACCGTGCAGCTATCCATGCGCTTTATCAAGGATTTCACCAAAAGCATGGAACTGGTTGCGCAAGGTAACCTGGATGTGCAAATGCGTTCTTATAAGGATCACGATCTTCAATTGATGTCCCAAACCTTTAACGAAATGACAAGCAAAATCAAGCGGCTGATCGATGAGGTTTACCAGGGCCAGCTTTTGCTTAACGAGACCGAAATCAAATTTTTGCAGTCGCAAATGAACCCCCATTTCCTGTTCAATGTCCTCACCGCCATACGGACAAAGGCGCGAAACGCGAATGACAAAGAAATCTACCAGATGATGGGTGCGCTCAGCGATCTTCTGCGCGCCGGAATTTATACGGACAACACCCGCATGGTTACGCTGCGCGAGGAATTTGATTTTGTGGAGAAATATCTCTACCTGCAAAAGACGCGCTTTGGAGATCACCTGCAGTATCATGTCTGCGTACCGGACAAATGCATTGAAGCATGCAAAATACCAAAGCTCTGCATTGTAGCGATCGTGGAAAATGCCGTCGTACACGGTATCGAAGAAAAGATTGATGCCGGCTCCATCCGCATTTCGGCGCGACTCGATGGAAGCGATATCCGCATCCATATCGAAGATAACGGGGTCGGCTTCGACATGGCTAAGCTGGATTTTACCGGAAGTGTCGAGTCTACGATCCCCAGCGGCAACCACAATCAAATCGGGCTGAAAAATACGGACCGGCGTCTGCGGCTCATATACGGTGAACAATACGGTATTTCTATTCAAAGCGCAATCGGCATCGGCACCGGTGTGACCGTCGCCATTCCCTGTGTGAAGGAGGGCAGCTCGCCATATGTATAAAGTTTTGCTGGCCGACGATGAAAAGATCATTCGGGACGGAATCGTTCAATTCATTCCGTGGGAGGCGTTCGATTGCATCATCGCATTCGAGGCTTGCAACGGCGTGCAAGCCAAGGAATACATCGGCGCAAACACGGTCGATATCGCGGTACTGGATATTCGGATGCCTGGTATCGGCGGCCTGGATCTGGCGCAATACATTCTCGAGCACTGTCCTCAGACTCAGGTCATTATGCTTACGGCCTATACGGATTTTCATTACATTCAAAAGGCGCTGCGCTGCTCGGTTGTGGATTATGTCATCAAGACAAATTTTGAAAATGAGCTTCCCAATGCAATCGAAAAAGCGATATCCTGCATCAGCCGGCATCAAAAGGTATGCGCTCCTTCCCATTTGGTCGGAGCGGATTCTGTACGTCTTTTGACCGAAACACTTGAAGGCCGTTTGTGCGATCTGAGCTCAATCGGCTTTCTGAGCGAGCCGTATTGCTTAACGGCATTTCGCCCAGGCATTGACCGTTCATCGGGCATGGACCGCATGCTTAACGCCATGTCGCTTGCATGTAACGCACATGCCGCCTCCATCAGCGAATTGATCCATGCTCTTTTTGTCTGGAACGGCTGCACCATAGTCTTGATCAGCTGCCCCGGGAGCATTTTGGAAAAGGTCTTTCCTGTCATTCATGCCTGCTATTATTCCATGCTCACCCGTCTGGACTTTTCGCTCGGCTGCAAGCTGGCCGGGGGCGTCAGCGGGATCAAAACGGGCGCCGGGAAACTCCGGTCAGCCTGTCTCGAAGCGCTGCACGCCCTAAATCATACAGGAGAGGGCATCCATTTCTATGCTGACGATGATCAGGCGCATGCGGAGAGTTATGATGCTCTGCAGGAAATTGCGAAACATATCGTAAGCGGCATTAACGAAGGCGAGATCGATGCGGCGTATGATAGACTGGAGAATTTGTTCAGCCGCTTTGAGGCACAGCGTTTCCCGATTGACAGCGTTAGGACATCCTGCATCATATTGTGCTCCATGCTGACTGCCTGGTCGGCGAAAAACGGTATATTTCTGGATAACGAATTGGAATCCATGTTCTACAGCGCTATTCGATTAGCCGGTACTCACAG
>DATMXR010000067.1:0-15099 GCA_035561315.1 Feifaniaceae bacterium | reverse complement strand
GCGGCGTGCGGCGGCAAGGTCGCCAAAATGTCCGGCCGGGGCTTAGGGCATACCGGCGGCACGCTCGATAAGCTCGAGAGCATTCCGGGCCTTAAAATCGAGCGGCCCATGGCGGAATTTAAAAAGCAGGTGCGGGAGATCGGGCTTGCCGTGATCGGCCAGTCCGGCAACCTGGTGCCCGCGGATAAGCTTTTATACGCCCTGCGGGACGTGACCGCCACGGTCAAAAGCATCCCGCTCATCGCGTCGAGCGTCATGAGCAAAAAGCTTGCGGCGGGGGCGGACGTCATCGTGCTCGACGTCAAGGTCGGCACCGGCGCGTTCGTGGAGACTGTGGAGGAAGCAAAAGAGCTTGCCGCCACCATGGTGGAGATCGGCAAGCATTTAGGGCGCCGCGTCGTGGCGGTGATTACGGATATGAACCAGCCGCTCGGCCTTGCCGTGGGCAACGCGCTCGAGGTGCGGGAGGCCGTGGAGCTCTTAAGCGGCAGGCTGCCCGAGGGCGACCCGCTCTATGAGGTCTGCATGCTGCTTGCAAGCCACATGCTGCGGCTTTCCGGCCTTGCAGAAGGGGAAACGGACGCGCGTGAAAAATTGCAGGCGGCACTTTCTTCCGGCGCGGCGCTGGAAAAGCTTCGGGAAATGGTAAGCGCGCAGGGCGGGGACGCCGCCTATATGGATGCGGATCAAATCAACGAACTGTGCGCCGTCAGGCAACATGTGCCGGTTTACCTGAATGCCGAGGGCGTCATCAAAAGCATGGACGCCACGGCTATCGGTCTCGCGGCGCAGCTTTTGGGCGCGGGCCGCGCCCAGAAGGAGGACGGTATCGATCACGCGGTCGGCCTCGTGATGCACAAGCGCCTGGGCGATGCCATAAGCGAAAAGGAGCCCGTCTGCACGCTGTACGTCAACGGCGGCAGCCGCGTGGAGGAAGCGTCCTCGCTTCTGCGGGGGGCTATTTCGGTGGGCGGCGCGGCGGAACCGATACGATCCCAAATGGTTTACGCCGTGGTGGAATAGGGAGAAAACTTCAGCCGGACGGGGGACAGGATGGAACAGCAAAAAGAGAAACTGCTCATAGCGATTGACGGCAACAGCCTGATGCACCGGGCCTACTACGCGCTTCCGGCCATGACCAGCCGCGAAGGCGAGCCCACGGGCGCGGTACACGGCTTTTTGAGCATGCTCCTGAAGCTGGTGGAAAAGAAGCCGGATTATCTCGTTGTGGCGTTCGATCTGCACGGGCCGACGTTCCGGCATACGGAGTATACGGATTACAAGGCGGGAAGGAGGGAAACGCCGGAGGATTTAAGGCCGCAGTTTCCGCTGCTGCAGGACCTTTTAAAGCGGATGGGCATTACAGTCTGCACCTGTGAAACCTACGAGGCGGACGATATCTTGGGCACGTTCGCCCGCATGGCGGAAAAGAAAGGCGTTTCTTCCCTGCTTGTCACCGGGGACAGGGACGCGCTGCAATTGATTACGGACAAGACGCATGTCCTTTTGACCAAAAAGGGTATTACGGATACCGAGGAAATGGATAAGGAAGCCCTCCTTTCGGCCTATGGGCTAAGCCCGGACCGCATGCGGGATTTAAAAGGCCTCATGGGCGACAGTTCGGACAATATCCCCGGCATCCCCGGCGTGGGGGAAAAGACTGCGGTCAAACTCCTGGCCGAATACGGCACGTTGGAGGACGTCCTTTCGCACGCCGGAGAGATCAAGGGCAAGCTTGGCGAAAAGGTGAAGGAGCACGCGGACCTCGCGCGGCTAAGCTACCGCCTCGGCACCATACACGCGGACGCGCCGCTTGCCGTCACGCTGGAGGACAGCGCGTTTGCGCCGTCCCGTATGGCGGACGCGCTGCCCAGGCTTCGGGCGCTGCAATTAAACGCCATAGCCAACCGCCTGCCTGCCGCCGAAGAAGCGCCTGCCTCGGTGAAAGAGCACGGACAAGGCCCGCGGGAGACCGTGGAGCTCACGGATATCAACGCGCTCAAGGGCGTGCTGGACGGACTTTTGGGGTCGGAATACCTTGCGCTCCACGCGCAGGGGGAGGAGCTGTTTCTCGCCGCGGAAGGCTGCAGGCAGTACCGCGTGAGCCTGGCGGGCACGCTTTTGACCCCGGGGCTCGATCTTAGCGAGGTGCTTTGGGCGCTCAAACCGGTACTGGAAGCCGAAACGCCCCAAAAGCTGGTGTTCGACGCGAAGAAGTGGATGCATCTCCTGTCCCGCGAAGGAATAGCATTGGGCGGCCTTTCGTTTGACGCGATGATCGCGGACTACCTCATCAACGCCACGCGGCCCACGCCCTCCCTGGAGGCGCTTGCGCAGGAGCGGCTGCATATGAACAAGCCCGACGCCTGCGCCCTGTTCCCGCTGTATGAAGCCATGATGCGGGAAATGCGGGAGATGGAGCTGACGGAGCTCTACGAAACCGTGGAGCTGCCGCTGATAAGCGTGCTGTTCCGCATGGAAAAGCAGGGCTTCCGCGTGGACCAATATGTACTCAAGGAGCTTGACGCGCAGTTCAAGGACCGCATCGACGATCTCGCGGGCGAGGTGTACGGCCTTGCCGGGGAACCGTTCAACATACTCTCCACCAAGCAGCTCGGATACATCTTGTTTGAAAAGATCGGCCTTCCCGCCCAGCGCAAGACAAAGACGGGCTACTCAACCGACGCGGACGTGCTGGAGGCCCTGATGGAGCAGCACCCCATCGTGCCGCTCATACAGGAATACCGGTTTTTGACCAAGCTCAAAAGCACGTTTATCGACGGCCTTCTCGCCCTGCGCTCCCCGGAGGACGGGCGGGTGCATACAAGCTTCAACCAGAACGTGGCGGCCACCGGGCGCATTTCAAGCACCGAGCCGAATTTGCAGAACATCCCCGTGCGCACGGCGCTGGGCAGGGAGATCCGCAAGGCGTTTGTGGCGAGTCCCGGCAACGTGCTGATCGGCGCGGATTATTCGCAGATCGAGCTGCGGCTTTTAGCCCACATCAGCGGGGACGAGGCCATGCGGGAAAACTTTAAAATCGGCGGCGATATCCATACCAGGACCGCGAGCGAGGTGTTCGGCATCGCGCCCGATGCGGTCACGTCGGAACAGCGCAGCGCCGCGAAGGCCGTCAATTTCGGCATCGTATACGGCATCTCGGATTTCGGCCTGGGGCGGAACCTGGGCATCAGCCGCAAGCGCGCGGGCGAATACATCGAGCGCTACCTGGACCGTTACCCCGGCGTACGCGCCTATATGAAGGGCAGCGTGGAAAGCGGGCGTGAATTTGGCTACGTCAGGACGCTTTTGAACAGGCGGCGCGAACTGCCGGAGCTGAAAAGCGGCAACTACAACACCCGGTCCTTCGGGGAACGCGTGGCCATGAACATGCCCATACAGGGTACGGCCGCGGATATCATCAAGCTTGCCATGGTGCGCGTGGACAGGGCGCTTCGGGAAGAAAAGCTGAAAAGCCGCCTTGTGCTGCAGGTGCACGACGAACTGATATTGGATTGCCCGCCGGAGGAGGAATGCCGCGTGAGCGGGATCGTATGCGATTGTATGCAGAACGCCATGCGGCTGTCCGTCCCGCTTATCGCGGAGGTCAAAAGCGGCAAGAGCTGGTACGACACGAAATGAGCGCGCAAAAAATGCGGCGCATCGGGCTCACCGGCGGCATGGGCGCGGGGAAATCCACGGTCTCTTCCTATCTGCGTGCGCTGGGCGCGCATGTGCTGGACGCGGACCTGGCCGCGCGCAAGGCCGTGGAGCCGGGCGGCGAAGGGCTGCGTTTGCTTGCGGCCCGCTATGGCGCGGGTATTTTACAGCCGGACGGCTCTTTGAACCGCCGCGCGCTTGCGGGCGTGATATTCAATTCCGATGAGGAACGTCTGGCCGTCAACGCGATACTCCACCCCATGGTGCGCTCCATATTATTGGAGGAGGAGCGGGATATCCGGAAAACGGAGCCGGACGCCGCGGTGTTCTGGGACGTGCCGCTGCTGATCGAGAGCAACATGCATACGGATGTGGACGAGGTCTGGCTCGTTACCGCGGAGGAAGCCGTCCGCGTCGCGCGCGTCATGAAGCGGGACAACTGCGGCGAGCAAGACGCGCTCGCCCGCATCCGCCGCCAGATGCCGGAGGAAGAAAAGGCGCGCCACGCGCACCGGATATTGGACAATTCCGGCGATGAAGCGGCGCTGCTTCAACAGGTAAAGGCGCTGTACGGGAACCTGAAGCGGGAGCGGTAAGGAAAGAAACATTGGAACACGCAAGACAAAACAAAAAACAAAAACCGAAAAAACGGCGGGGCGCAAGGGTGCTGCTGGCCGCCGTCCTGCTGCTGCTTGCGGTGCTGATTGCCGTTATCGCGGGGCGGGAGCTTGAAAAGCGCACATACAAGCTGAGCTATCCCGAGGAGATCAGCGCGGGCGCCGGGGAATTCGGGCTCGACCCCTACCTTGTCGCCGCCGTGATCCACTGCGAAAGCGGGAACCGCGCGGGAGCCGTAAGCTCCGTCGGCGCGGTGGGCCTCATGCAGATCATGCCGGATACCGGGGAGTGGATCGCGGGAAAACTGGATATCGAAGGATACGGCCCCGAAAAGCTGAAGGAACCCGCATTCAATATCCGCATGGGCTGCTGGTACCTGCGCTTTTTGCTGGACAGGTACGGGCAGGACCGGCTTTCCGCGCTTGCCGCTTACAACGCGGGGCACGGCAACGTGGACAAATGGAAAAACGACCCCGCCGTTTCCGTGGAGGGGGAATTGAAAAACATCCCGTTTGCGGAGACGGAGCAGTATTTGGAAAAGGTGCAGCGCGCATATGAAAAATACAAAACGCTTTATCAGGACGCTTTCTAGCCTCCTTGCGGCGCTGCTGCTCGCTTCGGGCTGCGCGAAAAACGAGCAGCCGGAGCCTACGGCGACGCCCATCGCCATCCCCACGCCGACTCCCGCGCCGCAGCCGGAAACCGGGGGCACGCTCATACTTCCCATACCGCGCAACCCGTTCCGCGGCGAGGGCGGCTCTTCCTACAGCCCGCTTACCGTAAACACCGAGGAAATGCGCAACATGTATTCCCTGGTGTACGAGCCGCTGCTGCGGTGCGATTCCAACAACCGCATCACCCCGTCCCTGGCGGAAAAATGGAGCAGCGACGATACCGGCCGCGTATGGACGATACAGCTTCGCAAAAACGTCATGTGGCACAACGGGGACATGCTTACCGCGGAGGACGTGCTCTATACCATCGGGCAGATCAGGAGCTTGGGCGGCGCGTCCTACTACGGGATTGCTGCGGACGCGATCGAAAGCTACGAGCAGGCGGACGAGGGCACCGTCCGCATCACCATGAAAAAAGCGGGCATGGCCGCGCTCTACGCGCTGGTGTTTCCCGTCATTTCCTCCAAGACGCCCAATGAACTGAACGGCACCGGGCCGTATCAGGTACAAAGCAGCACCGAAACCTCGGTGGAGCTTACCGTCAACCCCCGCTGGTGGAAGCAGGCGCCCTACATCACGAACATCCAGTGCCTCTCGCGTGAAAACAACGACGTCGCGCTGGATTCGTATGAGGCGCGCCTGTTGAACATGGTGCCGACCAAGACCGTCTCCGCGGGCAAGTACCGCGAGGAGGACGTGACCTCCGTGCTCGACGTCATGACGCAGGAGGCGGAGGTGCTACTTGTCAACCACAACAACGCAATACTAAGCAACCCGGACGTCAGGAAGGCGATCGCCTACGCGCTCGACCGCGGCGCCCTTGTTTCCAACGTCTATATGAACCGCG
This sequence comes from Feifaniaceae bacterium, assembly GCA_035561315.1. Classification (GTDB taxonomy): domain Bacteria; phylum Bacillota; class Clostridia; order Christensenellales; family CAG-138; genus JAEYLA01. Next base: position 9,300 of record DATMXR010000067.1, on the reverse strand, counting down.
CCGCCGTGTGCGACGTACCCGTGCCGCCCGATTCGTTCCTGTATGACGCGACCACCAAGATATACGATCATGACCCGGAGAAAGCGGCGCAGCTTTTAAACGGCGCGGGCTGGACGGACGAGGACGCGGACGGCATATTGCAGCAGGGCGGCCAAAAGCTCCGTCTGACGCTGCTGGTCAACGACAGCACGGAGAGCACCTACCGCAAAAACGCCGCTGCGCTCATCGCGACGCAACTCCTGAAGGCGGGTATCGAGGTGGAGGTCGTCACCGCGAAGCTCTCCATCGGGCAGGAGGACGGGGAATTTGAGGAGAAGCTCAAAAGCGGCGCGTTCGACCTCGCTTTGGCCGGGTTCCAGGTGGAGCCGTGCGGCAATCTGGCGCCCTACCTGGCCGCCGACGGCGCGCGCAACTACGGAAAAGCCACGGGCGACTGGAATACGCTGCTCGCATCCGCCGCCGCGGCGGCGGATGAAAACGGCATGCGCCAGGCGCACGCCCAGCTGCAGCAGCAGTTCGTGCAGGAGCTGCCCTTTATCATGCTGTATTTCCGCATGAACAGCATCGTGTACAGCGCGAACATCAGGAACGTTTCGGATATCCGCGGTACGGACCTGTTCCGCACCGTCGGCGATTGGTACATGACGCAGCAGCCGGACTGATACGAAATCCCGCTTAGCTCCATTGCATAGCGCTGGCCATTTTTCCGGCTGACTGCGTTGCAAAAACTTGAAATAGCACTGCTATTTCTGCGTTTTCGCGCCTTGTCAGACGAAAAAATTCCTTACCGCTATACAACGTTTTTAATCGCTCATTCGTATGATTTTGAATTTCGCCGGGCCTTATGCTATACTGGGTTGGGTCTAAAAACGACGTACGGGGGTACTATGCTGGAAACCATCATCATACTGCTTACGATCGGGCTGGATCAGCTCGCGAAATATCTGACGGACGTCTATCTGATGCCGCTGGGTACGACCGTTCCGCTATGGGAGGGCGTGCTGCACCTGACCAGCGTCCACAACACGGGCGCGGCGTTCGGCATGCTTTCAAACGGCACGTGGCTTTTAAGCATCGTATCCTTTATCGCGTCCCTCGCCATCATCTGGGCGCTTGTAAAGTATAAAAAGCACATACACACCCTCATGCGCATAAGCCTTGCGCTGATACTTGCGGGGGCTCTGGGCAACCTCATAGACCGCGTCGCGCTGGGCTATGTGCGGGATATGCTGGAGTTCGCGTTCGTTAATTTCGCCATATTCAACGTGGCGGACGCCGCCGTCACCGTAGGCGCGGTTTTGCTCGCGCTGGACGTGCTGTTCGGCAAGGGCAGGCAGGTGCTCGACAAACTGGATGAAAAGCCGGGGAAAAAGAATCCCGCTCCTGAAGCGGGACCGGAACAGGGCGCGGCAGAGCCGGAAGAACCGGATGAGCCGGACGGATCGGAAGAAGAACGGCGGTAACATTGGAGGGCTTCGTGGAAGACTTGGAGGGCGGCATGGAAACGCGGTATGCGGCGGATACGCCCGGCGAGCGGCTGGACATATTCCTTTCCCGCGTGAGCGGGGAGAGCCGCGCGCGCGTCCAGCGCCTGATTCAGGAAGAAGCCGTGCTGGTTTCGGGAAAACTGCGCAAGGCCAACTACAAGCTCCAGGCGGGGGAGGACGTGCTTTTGCGCACGGCGCCGCCGGAGAGCCTGGATGTTATGCCCGAGCCCATCCCAATCGATATCGTGTATCAGGACGCCGATATCTGCGTCGTCAACAAGCCGCAGGGCATGGTGGTGCATCCCGCGCCCGGCAACGAAAGCGGCACGCTTGTAAACGCGCTTTTGTACGCCGTTACCGATCTTTCAGGTATCGGCGGGGTCTTACGCCCCGGCATCGTCCACCGAATCGATAAAATGACCTCCGGCCTCCTGGTGATCGCCAAGAACGACCTCGCCCACGCGGATTTGAGCGCGCAGATCAAGGCGCATACTGCGCGGCGGAATTACCTTGCCATAGTGGAGGGCAACTTAAAAGAGGATACGGGTACCATCGACGCGCCGATCGGCCGCCATCCGGCGGACCGCAAGCGCATGGCCGTCGTAAAGGGCGGCAGGGAAGCCGTGACGCACTGGCAGGTGCTCCGGCGCATGGGGCAGTTTACGTTGGTGAAGGCCAGCTTAGAAACCGGCCGCACGCACCAGATCCGCGTGCATATGGCGTACAGCAAGCATCCCGTTGCGGGCGACTCTCTGTACGGCCCGGCCACGCCCAAATTGAACCTGGACGGTCAGGCGCTGCACGCGTACGAGCTGATGCTCAAACACCCGCGCACGGGGGAAGAGATGCGATTTTTCGCGCCCCCGCCGGATTGGTTTTTGCAGGCGCTGCGCCGGGCGGGGTGCACGGACGCGCCGGATTGGGAGCAGTTGCCCTGAATAATCCGAATGCGTTGCTATTGCCGCCTCAGGGCGGTATTTTTATAGCCACAATCCGGCCGGGCACGGTTTGCGTTTTTATTCGCAAACGCCATGCGATAATTTGTAGGGCGCGTCGCCCCCGGCGCGCCGGGTTTCAAGCAATTAGGCAAACGGGCGGGCCGATGAGGGCATCGGCCCCTGCATTTGGTAAATGCCGTTCACCTTGCGGCCGATGGCAATTGCCACCTGTGCGAAATCATTAAAAATTCATAAAGCCGCCATGTCTTCATGGGCGGCTTTGTGATATGATTTTGTTGGATTTGTACGCCTTATGGGAAATACTTACATAGGGTTTTGGAAAGGAGGGGGACTATGTACGAAAACGCATACGATATCGTGGCCATGGGGATGCGCTATTTCTTTCTGGTCCTCATCCTCTATATCCTGCTGCGCCTCGTGCTGCACTCGGTGAGGGAGTTCAAGACCGTGCAGCAGATCAAGCAGAAGGTGCGGAGCGTTTCCCCCGGCTACCTGGAAGTGATGGCGCCGGAGGAATATAGCGGCACGAAGTACCCGCTCAAACGGGAAAACACCATAGGCCGCGCCAAACGCTGCGATATCAGCGTGCAGCTGAATTCCCTTGCCCCCGTCCACGCGTTTTTGTTTGAAAAAAAGGACGGACTGTACCTTGCGGATTACGGCTCCGGCGTGGGCGTGCTCATCAACGGGGAGCGCGTCACAAAAAAGAAGGACGAGCTTTTATATACCGGCGATACCCTGGAAATGGGCGGGCTTGTCATGGTGCTGCACCTATCTGGAGAGGAGGAAGCGGATGCGTAGATGGAAGCATGTGAGCGCCGCGGGCCTCCTCACGCTCATCATCGTGTTTGAACTGAGCGCGTTCTCTTTGCTCGCGTTCCGTGATTCGGCGCTGGATTACAACGCCTTCATATTCGGCGGGATCGTGGTGGCGCTGCTGCTGTTCCAGTATATCTCGCTGACGCTCATATTCCGGCATGTGGACCGGTATCTTCTGATCATCGCGAACGTGCTGGTGGGCGTGGGGCTCATCGTGCAGTACCGCATCGATCCCGATATCGCGTTCAAACAGATCATGTGGTTCGGCATCGGCATGCTGGCCATGGTGCTATGCATCCTTCTGATGCGGTTTCCGAACTTCTTCCGCCGCATCAACTGGCTGCTGATGGCGGGTTCCGTCGCCGTGCTCGCGGTGCTGTTCATAATAGGGGACGAGGTGTACGGCGCGAAGAACTGGATCACCATCGGCAGCCAAAGCTTCCAGCCCTCGGAATTCGTCAAGGTCGCCACCGTATTCGTGCTGGGCCACTGGCTCGCAAGCTCGCGGGACGTGCGGGGCATCTGGCCGCTTCTGGCCTACGTCTTATGCGTGGTGGGCCTGCTTGTAATAGAGCGCGATCTTGGCGCTGCGGTGCTGATCGGCCTGACGTCGCTGATCGTGTTCTATGTGGCCACGGGGAACAAGGCGCTCACACTGGTAGGTCTTGCGGGCGGAAGCGCGGGGGCGGTGGCCAGCTACTATATATTCGACCATGTGCGCGTGCGCGTGGCCATCTGGAAAAACCCGTGGGCCACGTATTCGGGCAACGGCTACCAGATCGCCCAGGGGCTGATGGCCATCGCGAGCGGCGGGCTGTGGGGCATGGGGCTTACCAGAGGCTCCCCCAAGCTCATCCCCGCCTACCATACGGATTATATCTTCGCCGTCATCTGCGAGGAATTCGGCGTGATATTCGGCGTATGCATCATTGCGTTTTACCTGGTGTTCATCATCCGCGGGTCGCTCATCGCTTTGAACGCGCCGGACCGGTTCACCATGCTTGTGGCGTTCGGCTGCACGGCGCTCATCACGCTGCAGAGCTTTATCATCATCGCGGGCGTCATCAAGCTGATCCCGCTCACCGGCATCACGCTGCCGTTCGTCAGCTACGGCGGCAGCTCCATGATCGCCAGCATGATGCTTTTGGGCATCCTGGAGGGCGTCGCCATACAGGGCGGCGAAACGCTGGAGCGCGCGCTCAAGGAGATGACGCCGTGACGGGCCGGAGAAAGGGGGCGCTTACATGAATACGAGGAACAACATCAAGGGGCTTTTGATCGTATTCTGCGCCATGTTCGTGGTGCTGAGCATCTACCTGGTGTACACGGTGGACCAGTACGGCACCCGCTGGTTCTCAAGCCCTTACAACACGCGGCTCAACACCCAGAAGAACAACGCCGTCGCGGGCGATATCCTGGACAGAAACGGCACCATGCTCGCCACCACCGATTCGGACGGCGACCGCGTGTATACGGACGACAGTTCCGTCAGGCGCGCCACCTCCCACGTGGTGGGGGACAATTACGGCCAGACGTTCGGCGCGGAGAACTTTTTTTCCAAATACCTGCTGGGGTTCGATCAGAGCATATTCGAGCGCATCACGGGCGCGCTTTCGGGCAAGCCCGTCATCGGCTCGGACGTGGTGCTGACAATCGACGCAAAGCTCAGTGACGCCGCCTATGACGCCATGAACGATTACCGCGGCGCGGTGGTGGTGATGAACTATAAGACCGGCGAAATACTGGCTTCCGTCAGCCAGCCGACGTTCGACCCGAAATACGTGCAGGAATATCTCAACGGCGACCGGGAGCTTGATGAAAGCGCCATGGTCAACCGCGTCACTTCCGGCCGCTATACGCCCGGCTCCGTATTCAAGGTGGTCACGGCGCTTGCCGCCATACGGTACCTGCCCGGCGTGACGGAGCGCACGTTCACCTGCGACGGCCCACTTGCCTTTGATGAAAAGACAGGCAGGTACCTCCCGAACGTACACCTTGCCCTGAATGAAAGCGGGGAGACGGAGGGCGGGATGCAGCCGGAGGGCGAAGAAACGGAAGATCAGGCGGGCATGCTCCAGGGGTACCGCGTGGTGCGGGATTATAATGAAGAGTACCACGGCGAACTCGATTTGGAGGCGGCGTTTTCAAAATCCTGCAACCATGTGTTTGGGCAGCTTGCCATGGAGATCGGCGCGGACCGGCTGGCCCGCGTGGCCAAGGAGGTCGGCATAGGCGAGGACTTTTTGTTTGACGATATGGTGACGGCCACCGGAAGTTTTGAAAAAGCGGCGACGGACGTCAACCTCGCGTGGTCCGGCGTGGGGCAGTATACGGATATCGAAACGCCGCTGCACATGTGCTTATTGGCCGCCTCCGTCGCCAACGACGGCGTCATGATGCAGCCCAAGCTGCTAAAGGAGGTCAGGTCGGGCATGGGGGCCGCCACCCACCAGCTTGTGCCGGAAGCCGAGCGCAAGGCGATGTCGGCGGCGGAAGCGCAGATACTCGCGGGGTTCATGGCGGAGACCGTGAAAAGCGGCACGGGGACGCGGGCCGCGGTTTCCGGCGTGACGGTGGCGGGCAAGACGGGCACGGCCGAGGTTTCCTCGGGCGAGGCCGCGCCCAACGCCTGGTTCATCGGCTTTGTGGAGGAGGAGGAGCATCCGCTCGCCGTCTGTGTGGTGCTGGAAAAAGGCGGCAGCGGCGGCAGGAACGCCGCGCCCATCGCGGCCCGGGTGCTCAAGAAGGCCATAGACCTGGGCTATTAGGCCAGAGCGGAGGGCTTACATAGTTTCATAAATTTACCGTTTTTCTCATGATTTTTCTTTGAAAGGGGCATGCTAAGGCATGTCTCTTTTTGCTTGTATTGGCAATAAAGAGAGGGGCAGGTTTTCTTTACTTTTGGCTAAAAGGCCTGCCGGTGGCGCAACAGAGGAAGGCGGTGCTTTGGTTGCATCCGGTATTCATCATCCTGCTCCTGCTGCTATTGCTGATCGTCGTGGCGCTGTGGTGGCCGGTCGAGCTGACGTTCGCGGCCAAGCTTATCATGCCGCGCGGGGCGGAAGTGAAGCTGCAGGTCCGTTTTTTCCACGGATTGATCCGGCTCAACTACCGGCTGCGCGCCAATTTATATGACAAACCCGCATTGCATGTCCTGCTCTACCAGGGAAAAGAGAAGCCTCGCATATTATGGAAGCCCGACCAGCCGAAAAAAGAAAAAAAGCCCAAGGAAGGCCGCATGAAGCTGCCGTTTCAAGAGATCTGGCGGCATATCCGCATCAAAAAGCTGCGGGCGGGCGTGGAGGTCGGCGTGAAGGACGACGCGTTCCTCACGGTGCTGTTCACCGGCTTTCTTTCCTCGTTCCTGCAGGCGTCCTATGCCGCCGCGGGAGCCGGAAAACGGGACGCGCCGCTGGAAATGAACCTGACGCCGGATTTTTCAAAGGACAGCTTTCGGCTAAATTTGGAAGGCATAGCCTGCTGTCCGCCCGTCCATATTATTAGCGCCATCCTTATTTGGCATTTGAAGAACAGAAAGGGGCAAGCAACAGTATGGCGCATCCTATCGAAAACATCATGAAGACCACCATGGAACAGCTCAAGGAAATGGTGGACGTCAACACTATCGTGGGCGATCCCGTTATGACGGGCAGCGATACCATAATCATTCCCGTATCCCGCGTATGCCTTGGGTTTCTTTCCGGCGGCGGCGAATACGGCCCCACCAAGGCCTCGCGGCGCGATACGGGCGAGCATCCGGAGGAAGCGCGCTTCCCGTTCGCGGGCGCTTCCGTCGGCGGCCTGAACCTTACGCCTATGGCGTTTTTGGCCATTACCGGCGGCGTGGTGCATGTGCTGCCCGCAAACTACAACTGCACGCTCGACCGCGTCATTGAAATGATACCCGAGACCATCCGCGAGGTGGACCGCCTGATCAAGCAGGCCAAAGAGGGGAGCGGCGATACGGCCGAAAATACGGCGGGCGGCGCCCAAACGCCCTACGAAGGGTGACCTTCGGGCGGCGGTACAGGGCTTTATGAAGTCGATACGTTGGCTGTTTCTCTTGCTGGCTTTCCTGCTGCTCATCGGCGCCGCTTTCCCCGCGCTCGCTGCGAAACCCCTCAAAGTGGGCGCATCGGGCGCGGTTTTGATGGACGCCGCCACAAAGCGCGTGCTGTTCGCGCAGGACGCCCATACGCGGCTGCCCATGGCCAGCACCACAAAGATCATGACGGCGCTCATTGCGCTTGAAACCAGCGCGCTCGATACGCTCGTCACCGTGCCCAAGGAGGCATACGGAACGGAAGGCTCCAGCATATACCTGAACAACGGGGAGAAGATCACGGTCGAGGATCTTCTTTATGGGCTCATGCTTTCCTCGGGCAACGACGCCGCGGTAACGCTTGCCGTTTACATCGGCGGCTCGGTGGAAGGCTTCGCGCAGATCATGAACAACCGCGCGAAAGAGATCGGCTGCGCCAATACCAATTTTGTCACGCCCAACGGCCTGCACGATCCCAATCATTATACCTCCGCGTATGATCTTGCGCTGATTTCGAGCGTCGCCATGCAAAACGAGGACTTCCGGAGAATCGTTTCCACAAAATACTGGAAGACGACCTCCGGCGATATCGTCCGCACGTTCAAAAACAAAAACAAAATCCTCTGGCAATATGAAGGCGGCAACGGCATCAAGACGGGCTTTACCAAGACATCGGGCCGCTGCCTTGCCTTTTCCGCAGAACGCGGCGGCCACACCGTGGTGGGCGTCGTGTTGAACTGCCCGGATATGTGGAACGACGCGAAGGCCATGCTCGATTACGGGTTCACGGAATACGCATGGAAGCCTTACGTAAAGGCGGGGGATACCGTGGCCACATTTGGGGTGGACCACGGCATGAAAAACAGCTTGGAAATACGGGCCAAAGAAGATATACTGATTCCAATGCGCCAGGACGAGCCGGAAAACGCCGTAACGCTCAAGGTCGTCGGCCCGAAGACCGTGAAAGCGCCCGTTTACGAGGGCCAGGCGGTCGGCATGCTGGAAGCCTGGGGCGACGGAAAGCGCCTGTACGCGGTCCCGCTGGTGGCTTCGGAAACGGTGCTCCGCAAGGAATATCCGTACTTCCTGTGGGAGATCGCGCGGGAATGGACCGCCTGACGGAAAAAATCGTTTTTATTCGGGACAGTTGGGGGGACTATGCGGTTACAGAAGTTTATGGCCCGGGCGGGCGTCGCGTCCAGGCGCCAATGCGAGGAATATATACGCGAAGGCCGCGTGAAAATCAACGGGGAAACCGCCGGGATCGGCAGCACGGTGGATGAAGCGCACGATGAAGTCACGTTTGACGGCGCGCCGCTTTACCGGGAGGACAAGCGCGTCGTACTTTTGTTCTACAAGCCGCGCGGCGTCGTTTCCACCAGCAGCGACCCGGAGGGCAGGAAAACCGTGCAGGCCTACTTTGAAGGATTTCCAGAGAGGCTTTACAACGTGGGGCGGCTCGACATCAACTCGGAAGGCCTGATTATCATGACCAACGACGGCAGCCTTGCACAGACGATGACGCACCCGAAATACAAAATCGAAAAGACGTATTACGCCGTATGCGACGGCACGCTGCTGCCCGAAGAAGCGGAACAGCTCAAAAACGGGGTCATGCTTTCGGACGGCATGACGCTGCCCGCCAAAGTGGAGCATGTCCGCCCCACGAAGACGGGGCATACGAGCCTTCTCATCACCATACGGGAAGGGCGCAACCGCCAGGTGCGGCGGATGCTGGAGGCGGTGGGGCATAAGACGATGCTTTTAAAGCGCGAGCGCGTTGGTGCGCTCACATTGGGCGGCCTCAAGCCGGGGGAGTGGCGCTATTTAAGCCGGGAGGAACTCGCGTGGGTGGACGCGTTCGTATCCGACGATAAAAAATGATTATATCGCGGCAGTACCATCCGGAACGGACGGCGCAAAGAAACGGTTAGCGCGGTCCTTTTTTTCGTATAATAATGAGAAAATACGCTTGATATCCATGGATTGATGG
>DATMXR010000066.1:0-15479 GCA_035561315.1 Feifaniaceae bacterium | reverse complement strand
GGTGCGGGCGCGGCGGTTTCCGCTACAGGTGCTGTGGTAGGTTGCTCTGCGACCGGCGCTGTCGGCGTGCAGCCAAACAGCGGGAACGCCATGGATACTGCCAGAACAAGAGCCAAGAGTTTCCATGCCTTCTTTTTCATGACTATCCTCCTACTTTGCTTTATTGTTATGGCCGCACAAGCAACGGCCAACCCGTTCTTTTTACGCAGGAGCAGATTTTCAGAAGAGGGGGCGCCACGCTTTTTTTGAGGACGGTTTTCTAAATATGAAAAGGACGCAAGTGTCCGGCAGGGCAAAATCGACGCGATAATGGGCGGTGTTTGGGAGGCCGTCCGCGGTGTTATGAAACGAATGTTTACAGAATATTCTATTTCGGGAGTGGGGCGGGCAGAACCTTAAACGATTTCGTACTTTGTAACTCCATTATATTTTTGCCCCAAATATCTGTCAAGCAAAAATTTGGAATGAATTTTCTTCCATGGGTTTGCCGCGAAAAAAGCGCGGCAATGTCGGAATATCCCCCCTGATGCGGGCCGTGCCCGCATCGGCGCCCCGGGGGCGGGCTTTGCGGCGGCCCCGCCATTCCTTGACAATCCGCGCGGCAGTGTTTAGTATGAATTTAAACGATTACGTTTCAGGATACCCCCCTCTCCCCTCTCTTTTGCGTTATGCTTCCTCGTTGTCCCGATCAAGCGGAAAGGGGTTTTCAAGCGATGATCAGTATGGATCTAAGCGGCGCATGGAGCATGCGCATTTCCGGTGAGACGCGGGATTTTCCCGCCACGGTGCCCGGCTCGGTCTACCACGACCTTTTGAACGCGGGATATTTGGAGGACCCCTATTGGCGGGATAACGAAACAAAGGCCCTCGCGCTGATGGAGCATGACTTCCTTTATTTCCGTTCCTTCACCGCGGCGGAACCGCTTTTAAGCTGCGGCGCGGTGCTGCTCCGCTGCGAAGGCCTGGATACGCTCGCGGAAATACGCGTCAACGGCGTTTTAGCGGGAAATGCGGACAACATGCACCGCGTCTTTGAGCTTGACGTAAAAAATCTGCTGCGCGCGGGCGAAAACAGCATCGAAATCCGTTTCTCCTCCCCTACCCGGTATATCCGCGAGGCGTACAAAACAAGCCGCGCGGACGGCACGGGCGACGCCATGACGGGCTTCCCGCTGCTGCGGAAGGCCCACTGCATGTTCGGATGGGATTGGGGCCCGCGGCTCCCGGACGCGGGAATCTGGCGGGATATTTCCCTCCTCGGCATAGACAAGGCGCGCATTGCGGGCGTGTATGTCACGCAGGCGCACGAGGCGGGCAGCGTGGCGCTCCGCATCCGCACGGACGTTGCCCGGCTGTCCCCCGCTCCCCTCGGCATCGCCGTAATTGTCACCGCGCCAAACGGCGATGTGTATACGGCCCTGGGCGAGGACTGCGAACTCATGATCGACGAGCCCGCGCTCTGGTGGCCCAACGGCATTGGGAAACAGCCGCTTTATACGGTGAACGTCGCGCTTGCATCCGAAGGGGCCGTATTGGATACCTGGGAAAGGCGGATAGGCCTTAGGACCCTCACCATGCGCGTTGAAAAGGACGAATGGGGCGAGAGCTTCTGCCACCGAGTAAACGGCGAGGACATATTCGCAATGGGCGCCGACTATATCCCGGAGGACAGCATACTCCCCCGCGTGAACCCCGCGCGCACGCGCCGCCTGCTGGAGGACGCCGCGAAAGCGAACTTCAACGTCATCCGCGTATGGGGCGGCGGGTATTACCCGGATGATTTTTTCTATGACGCCTGCGACGAGCTGGGGCTGATCGTATGGCAGGACTTCATGTTCGCCTGCGCGGTGTATAACCTCACCGACGCGTTTGAGGAAAACATCCGCGCCGAGATCGCGGACAACGTGCGGCGGCTTAGGCACCACGCCAGTTTGGGCCTGTGGTGCGGCAACAACGAAATGGAGCAGTTCGTCGCCGAAGGGCTTTGGGTCTCCTCCCCCCGCCAAAAGGCGGACTATATCAAGATGTACGAGTACGTCATCCCGCAGGTGTTGAAGCGGGAGGACCCCGCCGCGTTCTACTGGCCCGCGAGCCCTTCCTCCGGCGGCAGCTTTGATTTTCCCAACGGCCCGGACCGCGGGGACGTCCATTACTGGCAGGTCTGGCACGGCGGGCTGCCGTTTACGGATTACCGCAGCCACCTGTTCCGGTACGTATCGGAGTTCGGGTTCCAGTCCTTCCCGTGCATGAAGACCGTCGAAGCGTTTACCGAACCAGCCGACCGCAACGCGTTCTCCTATGTGATGGAAAAGCACCAGCGCAACGCCCAGGCGAACGGTAAGATCGTCGCGTATCTCGCGCAGATGTATAAATACCCGCGCGATCTAAGCACGCTCGTCTACGCCTCGCAGCTTTTGCAGGCGCAGGCCGTCCAGTACGGCGTGGAGCACTGGCGCAGGAACCGCGGCCGCTGCATGGGCGCTGTCATCTGGCAGCTAAACGACTGCTGGCCGGTGGCGAGCTGGTCCTCCATCGATTATTTCGGGCGCTGGAAAGCGCTGCACTATTACGCCAGGCGGTTCTTTGCGCCCGTACTGCTCTCCTGCCACGAGGAGGGCGTGCTCTCAGGGAACACGAACGTCAACGCGGAGCCGTTCCCGCTCAAAAAGAGCGCGCGGCTCAACGTCAGCAACGAAACGCTCAAACCGTTTTGGGGGGATATCGTCTGGTCGCTTCGAAGACCCGACGCAAGCATAATTGAGGAAGGGACGTTTGAAGCCGCCGTCCCGCCGCTTTCATCCGTTTGGCTTCCGGAGCAGAATTTTTCCAAAGAGGACGAGTTCGGCTGCTATTACAGCTACCGGCTCAAGCGGGAAGGCATTACATTGGATTCCGGCAGCGTTCTGTTCTGCCCGCCCAAGCATTTCCGCTTTATGGACCCGCAGCTGAAAGCGACCGTCAGCGGGAACGAAATCACCGTGACGGCGCAGGCGTACGCGCGTTCGGTGGAAATTCTGTGCGACGCTGACGTGATGCTTTCTGACAACTACTTTGATATGAACGGGGGAGAACGATGCATCCGCATCCTGCGGGGCACGGCGGCGAACGTCACCGTGCGGAGCGTCTATGACATTCAATGAACGGCGGCACCATGAACATGACGGAAGGAAAGCCCCTCCGCCACATCGTTCTGTTTGCGCTGCCGGTCATGCTGGGCATATTGTTCCAGCAGCTTTACCAGATCGCGGATGCCGCCGTGGTCGGCCATTTCATCGGCGTAGGCGCGTTCGCGGCCGTAGGCATGGCGGGCAATCTTTACTGGGTGGTTTTCAGTATCACGCTCGGCTTTGCCCAGGGGTTCGGCACGCTGTTTGCGCAGCGGTTCGGCGCGGGGGATGAAATCGGCCTAAGGCGCGCCGTGGCGCAATCCGTACTGCTCACGGCCGTATTGGGCGCGGGGCTTACGGCTGTCTGCCTGCCGCTCCTTCGGCCGCTGCTGACGCTTCTCAACACGCCCGCGGAGATTGCGCCGGACGCGCACGCGTACCTTGCCTGGATGCTGTGGGGCCTGCCGGCCGCGTTCTTTTACAACACGGCCTCGGCCGTGCTGCGCGCGCTCGGCAACAGCCGCGCGCCGCTCGTTGCCGTCATACTTGCGAGCGTATGGAACGTCGCGCTCGATCTGCTCTTTGTGGGGGCGTTTCAAATGGGCGTTGCGGGCGCCGCGTGTGCGACGGTACTCGCGACGCTGTTCTCGCTTTTCTATTGCCTCAGCAAACTGAGGCAAATCCCGCTGGTCCGGGTGCAAAAAGCGGACTTTACCGTAAACGGCGGCACAGCGCGGGAACTGATGCGCCTGAGCGCGCCGCTCGCATTCCGCAACGCCGTGATCGGCGCGGGCGGGCTCGTGATGCAGTATGTCATGAACGGATACGGAACGCTCTTTGTGGCGGGCATATCGGCGGCCAATAAATACTTTGGAGTCATGAACCTCGCCGGAAGCGCCCTGGACGCCGGATTTGCCGTGTTTGTCGGGCAGAATTACGGCGCGGGGCAGATCGGGCGGATCAAAGAGGGCATGCGCGCGGTCCGGCGGATCGCCGTAGCGAGCGCGGCCGTCATCGCGGCCGTTACCATATTGTTCGGAAAAAGCCTGGTCGGGCTGCTGGTTGCCGGCGGCGCTTACGAAACCGCGCAGGTCATGGAGTACGGTTACCACAACCTCATCGGGATCTCCGTCTGCCTTCCCGCGCTGTACCTTTTATATACCGCGCGCTCCGCGCTGCAGGGCATGGGCAACAGCGTGATTCCCATGGTTTCCGGGTTTGTGGAGCTTCTGCTCCGCCTGCTGTCCGTGCTGATTTTGCCCGTGCGCCTGGGCGTATGGGGGATCTATTTCGCCGAGGGCATCGGGTGGACCGGCGCCGCCATACTGCTCTGTTTGAGCTATTCCGTGGTGTTCCGAAAACGGGCGGCTGCGCTCCAAACGGCATAAAAAAGCGGCGGGTTATCCGCCGCAAATATGCTTCATTCTCCATTACGCTTCCTCCCCTTCCGCCGGGCAGGCGGCCGCCGCGCCGGGCATATGCTCCGCCGCCAGAGCCTTTGCGGCCTCCCGCTGCGTCCGCTCGGTGGCGAATATCATCAAAATGAATATCGCCAAAAGGTACCAGGGCCACGCGGCAAGGCCGATCACGGGCGATATCCACCCGAACAGGGGCGACATCAGCGTGCCGCCCGCGTACGCGCTTGCAAGCTGCAGCCCCATCAGGCCCTGCGAATGCTGCGCGCCGAACAGCTGCGGCGTTTCATCCAGCAGGGACGGGAATATCGGCGCGCACCCGAGGCCGATGAGCAGCAGCCCCGCGAGCGAAAGCGCATCGGGAAGCGGCAGCAGCATCAGCAGCACGCCCAGAAGCGCCATGGCCTCGCCTATGCGCACCAGCGTGCGGTCTGAAAGCTTCATCGCCGCGAAGCCGGAAAGCAGCCTGCCCGCCGTGATGCCGAAGAAAAACATGGACGCCCAGGAGGCCGCGGTATCCGGCGCGACGCCCTTAACGTTTACGAAGTATGTGCTGGCCCAAAGCCCCGCCGCGTATTCGGCGCCGCAATAGGTGAAAAACGCGATGCACATGAACGCCGCGCCCGGACGCTTTAAAAGTTCCCGGCGCGGGACGATTTCCGCATGGCTGCCCTCCTGCGCGGCGGCGTCCTTGCTCCCCACGCGCTTCCACAGGGGCAGCGAAAATGCGATCAGGCAGGCGATGCCTAAAAGCGCCAGCGATACCGTCCGGTACGCGCCATGCCAGAAGTTGTCGGAAAGATAAAGCGACATGATCATGGGGCCCGCCGTGGCGCCCACGCCCCAGAAGCAATGCAGCCAGTTCATATGCGTGGCCTTGTAATGAAGCGCCACGAAGTTGTTGAGCGCGGCGTCCACCGTGCCGCCGCCCACGCCGAGGGGCACCGCCAGCAGCAGCACCACCCAGAATTCCCGCACAAACCCCATGCCCATCAGCGCGGCGGACGTCAGAAGCACCGAAACGGCGGTGACCTTGCCGGTGCCGAACCGCCGGATCATGCGCTCGGAAAGCAGGCTCGATATGACCGTCCCGCCCGCCGAAACGATGGATACGATCCCCGCGAGCGGGAGCGGAACGCCCAGGTCGATATGCGCCACCGGCCAGGCGGCGCCAAGCAGCGAATCCGGCAGGCCCAGCCCGATGAACGCAATATAGATGACCACAAGAAGAAGGCTTGCCATACGTTATAAAAACCTCCGCCTAAAAATGCTGCCACTATCACTTTACCAGCATTCGGGGGCAAAGTATATCACCGATGTTTGATTTGTATCGGAGCTGTCGCCCAAAACATGGGGGTAAAATGATGCGCGAACAGACCCATATTGAACGGAAGCTTGTACACATGGCGTTCCTGCAGCGCGAATACGGGTTTTCGCACCACGCCTACGACAAGGAACTGCTGCAATACGAATACGTGCGGGACGGCGACATGCGCGCCGTGGAGGAAGGCGCGCGCATGTTTAACGGCGACGGCGTGGGCCACCTTTCCGACGATCCCGTCCGTGACAAGCGGTACCTGTTTGTGGCGGCGACCACCCTGACGACGCGGTTCGCCATAGAGGGGGGGCTGGACCAGGAAACGGCGTACAATTTGAGCGACCTTTTTATCCAGCGCATGGATACGTGCGGCGCCGTGGAGGAGATCGGCGCGCTGCACCGCGTCATGGTGGAGGAATTTGCGCGGCGCGTGGCGGAAGCGCCCCGGCGCAGGCACCCGAAGGCGGTGCTCCTGGCGCTCGACTACATTTACCTGCATCTGCACGAACAGATTGGGGCCGATCAGATCGCGGCCCATGTGGGGCTGAGCCGCTCCTACCTCTCCACGCTCTTTAAAAGGGAAATGGGCGTGCCGCTGTCCGATTATATCCGGGAAAAGCGCGTGGAGGCGGCAAAAAACATGCTGAAGTTTTCGGATTTCACATTACAGGAGATCGGCAATTACCTGGCGTTCCATTCGCAGAGCCATTTTGTGAGCGTATTCAGGGCGCTCACCGGCGTCACGCCGGGGGCCTACCGCCGGGCGCATTTCCGCTCCAACTGGGGCAAGTAACGATTCCGTTTCATATCCAAAACCCCATTTATGCCTTGACATTGCCCCGATGCGGGGCTACCATTAGCATGCTAACAGTTAGTTTGCTAACCATAGGAGGGATCCGTATGCCGGTGCGGCTGCACATGGCGCTCTATAACACCTATCACGCGCAGAAAAACAGGCTCCGGCCGGGCATGACGGATATCGGGCTTTCGCCGGGGCAGCCCAAGATCTTGAATTACCTTTCCCGCCGCAACAACTGCATGCAGAAGGATATCGCCGAGGCGCTGGACATCGAGCCCGCGACCGTATCCCGGATATTGAACAATATGGTGGAGGCCGGGCTGGTGCGGCGCTCCCCGCCCGCCGAGCGGAAGCGGGCGGAATCGATATCCGTGACCGACAAGGGGCGCGAAGCCTACGCGAAATGGCTGAGGCTGTGCGCGGAAATGGAGGCGGCCGCCATGCAGGGGTTCACCCGGGCCGAGCAGGACCGGTTTATCGAATACCTCAGCCGCATGTACCACAACCTGTCCGGCAAAGTGCTGGAATAAATCCGTTTTTCCTGGAGAGCTATGTTACGGCATTTTTTAAGTTATTTTCGGACCTACCGCAGATATTTGATCGGCAGCATCGTCTGCGTGGCGCTTGAGGCTGTGTTTGAGCTGATCATACCGCTGATCATGGCGGATATCATAGATATCGGCGTCGCGACCCGGGACAAAAACTATATCCTCATAAAAAGCCTGGCCATGGTGGGGTGCGCATTGGCGTCCCTCCTGCTGGGCGTGTTTTACGCGCGCCTTGCGGCGATCGCCGGGCAGGGGTTCGGGGCGGAATTAAGAAAAGCGGAATACCAAAAGGTGCAGAGCTTTTCCTTCGCGGATATGGACCGATTCACCCACGCCTCGCTGATCACGCGGCTGACAAACGACATCACCGTGCTGCAGAACGCCGTCTGCAACGGCATCCGCCCCATCGTGCGCGGGCCGGTGCTGATGGTGATGGGGCTTGTGATGACGGCCTCCATGAGCCCGGAGCTTACAATGGTATTTTTAATTGCCATGCCGACGCTCGGCGTCTGCCTGTACCTGATCTTAAAGAAGCTTGGGCCCGTATTCGGCAAGATGCAGAAAATGCTCGACAAGGTCAACGCCGTGGTCCAGGAAAACCTCACGGCCATCCGCACCGTAAAATCCTATGTGCGCGGCGAAAGCGAGTGCGGAAAATTTTCGGAAGCCAACGAAAACCTCCGCTCCGCTTCCGAGCAGGCCTTCCATTACGCTGTATTGAACATGCCCTGCCTGCAGTTCGTGATGTACGGGACGATCGTGTCCATACTGTGGTTCGGCGGCAATTTCATCAACACGGGCGCCATGAAGGTGGGGGAACTGACCGGGTTTTTGAGCTATGTCATGCAGATTTTAAATTCCCTGATGATGATCTCCAACGTGTTTCTGATGCTCACCCGCTCCATGACCTCCATCGGTCGCATCTACGAGGTGACGCACGCGCCGGCGGGCCTTGTTTCCGGGCCGGACTGCAACACGGTTTCATCGGGCGATATCGATTTTGAATGCGTCTCTTTTAAATACCGGGAAACGGCGAAGGAATACGTGCTTTCCGATATCGACCTGCATATCAGGGCCGGGCAGACGGTGGGCATCATAGGCGGCACGGGCTCCGCGAAATCCTCCCTGGTGCAGCTGATCCCAAGGCTGTACGACGTCACCTCCGGCGTATTGAAGATCGACGGGTGCGACGTGAAGGAATACCCGGTCCCGCACCTCAGGGACGCCATCGGCATGGTGCTGCAAAAGAACACGCTGTTTTCGGGCACCATACGCGAAAACCTGCTGTGGGGCGACGAAGACGCCACGGAAGAACAGCTCGACTGGGCCTGCCATATCGCCTGCGCGGACGAATTTTTAAGCCGTATGCCCGGCAAATACGACGCCGTGCTCGGGCAGGGCGGCGTAAACCTTTCCGGCGGGCAGAAGCAGCGGCTCTGCATCGCAAGGGCGCTTTTGAAGCGCCCGCGCATACTGATACTGGACGATTCCACAAGCGCCGTGGACACCGCGACGGAAGCGAAGATCCGCAGGCGCATGGCCCGGGAGCTGAAGGATACGACCAAGATCATCATCACGCAGCGCATCAGCGCCATAGAGGACGCGGACCTTATCGTGGTGCTCAAGGAAGGAAAAATAGACGGCACGGGCACGCACGGGGAACTGCTCGATAAGAACCCCATTTACCGGGGGATGTACGAGTTCCAGCGGAAGGGGGCGATCGCGTAATGGCAGGCCGCGCCCCGCAGGGAAACCCCAAAAACACATGGAAGACGCTCAGGCAGCTGTCCCGGTACGCAAAAAAGCACACGGGCGCGCTGCTGCTGATCTCGGTGCTTGTCGTCATCAGCGCGGGCGCCAACGTGTTCGGCACTTACTTACTGAAGCCCACGATCAACGACTATATCATCCCCGGGGATATTCCGGGGCTTATCCGCATGCTTTTGCTGATGGGCGGCGTATACCTTGCGGGCGTCGCCTCCGCGTACGGCTATTCCCAACTGATGGTAAAAGCCGCGCAGGCCATGGTGAGCGAGATCCGGGACGACCTGTTCCGCAAGGTGCAGACCCTCCCCCTGAGCTTTTTTGACGCGCGCACCCACGGAGAACTGATGAGCCGCTTCACCAACGATATCGATACCATATCGACCGCGCTCAACAACAGCTTTACGGTGCTGATACAGAGCGCCGTCGTGCTAGTCTCCACATTTGCGGTGATGATCGCGCTCAACCTTGAGCTTTCGGTTATCGTGCTGCTGTTCTTTTTCGGCATGTTCCTGTTTTTAAGGTACAGCGGCAAAAAGAGCCACGCGTATTTTTCCCGCCAGCAGAAGGTTATGGGCAGCCTCAACGGCTTTATCGAGGAAATGGTGAGCGGGCAAAAGGTGGTGCGCGTATTCAACCATGAGGAAAAGGAGCTTAACGCGTTTTCCGCCCTGAACGAGCGGCTGCGCGAAGCGGGCACCGGGGCCATGACGTATTCCGGCATACTCATCCCCGCCATCGTCAGCATGTGCTATTTCAATTTCGCGCTTTCCGCCTGCGTCGGCGCGTTCTTTGCGATCGCGGGGCGGATCGACCTCGGGACGCTGGCGTCCTACCTCGTGTACGTCCGGCAGACGGGCATGCCGGTCAACCAGCTATCCCAGCAGCTGAATTTTATGCTGGCCGCGCTTTCCGGCGCGGAGCGCATCTTCCAGGTGATGGAGGAATCGCCCGAAACCGACGCGGGCACGGCGACGCTTGTAAACGTAACGGCCGACGCGGACGGCAGGCTCCGCGCATGCGAAAAGCGCACCGGCGAATGGGCGTGGAAAAGGATAAACGAGAACGGCGAGGAGGAGTTGATCCCGCTGCGCGGGGACGTACGCTTCCACGACGTGGTATTCGGATATGATCCGGGAAATGCCACGCTCAAAAAAATCAGTCTCTACGCGAAGCCCGGCCAGAAGATCGCGTTCGTAGGCTCCACCGGCGCGGGAAAGACGACGATAGCGAACCTCATCAACCGGTTCTACGATGTGAACGAGGGCAGCATCACATACGACGGCATCGACGTGCGGGAGATCAAAAAGGACGACCTGAGGCGATCGCTGGGCGTGGTGCTGCAGGATACCCACCTCTTTACCGGCACCATAGCGGACAACATCCGCTACGGCAACCCGGACGCGACCATGGAGGAAGTGGTGGAGGCCGCAAAGCTCGCCAACGCGGATTTCTTTATCCGCAGGCTGCCCGAAGGCTACGGCACCATGCTCACGGGCGACGGCGGCAGCCTGAGCCAGGGGCAGCGGCAATTGATCGCCATCGCCCGGGCCGCCGCGGCGAACGCGCCGGTGCTGATACTGGACGAGGCCACAAGCTCGGTGGACACCTACACCGAAAAGCTGATCGAAACCGGCATGGACCACCTGATGGAAAACCGTACGGTGTTCGTGATCGCCCACCGGCTTTCCACGGTGCGCAACGCAAAGGCGATCATCGTGCTGGAAAACGGCGAAATACTCGAACGCGGCAGCCACGACGAGCTTGTGGCGCAAAAGGGGCGGTATTATCAGCTCTATACGGGGCAGTTTGAATTGGCTTAACTAAAAGGGCACGTTGGCCTAATCCGGGATGTCGCACTTAACTGATTAAGCCTCCTCTTATGGGGGAGGCGGCACGGCGCAGCCGCGGCCCTCCGGCGGGGCGCGCCTGCGGGCACCAGGCCTGCTGGCCGTCGCGGGGGAAAGAAAACCATGTCTTTTATGTTTCTCTCCCTCAGCCGGCTTTGCCGACAGCTCCCTCGTCAGAGGGAGCCGATCATGCTTTCGCAAATAATGAATAGAGTGTCGTTGACGCTGTAAGCGCACCTGCTCGCAAAATAAGCAGTTCCCTTGACCGCATGTCATATACGCGGTACGATATTTTATAAGAAATGTACCCCTTATCCAAACAAAACGGAGTTTCCGCGATGAAAAAAGAATACGAGATCGTTCCCCATCCGCGGCTCAAACATATTTGCTGCTTTTTAGTCGATATCGACTACCGTACGCCGCACCTGCACCGGGAACTGGAGCTGAGCCTGGTGTTGAACGGCGACATGACGGTCACCTCCATGCGGGAGACGACCCGCATGGAAGCGGGCAGCCTGTTTCTCATGAACTCCAGCCAGGCGCACGAATACAAATCCATAGGCTCCCCCGCGCGCATGCTTTGCGTGCAGGTTTCGCCGCAGTTCTTCAAGGATTGCCTGCCGTACTTCCCGAACGTCAGCTTTGACGCGCTGCGTCTAGGCGGGCATTTGTCCAAAGAAGAATACGAACGCCTGCGCGCCATGCTCGTCGAACTGACATACCGGTATTTTCAGGGCGGCCCCGGTTACGAATTCGTCTGCCGGGGACTCCTGCATTTTATCATGCATCTTTTGATTTCGCGCGTGCCCTTCCATATGCTTTCCGACGACGCGCTGCACCGCTCCCGCGCGCGGGTGGAACGGCTCAACCGGATACTGGATTACATCGACGCGAACTACATGAACAAGCTCCTTCTTGCCGATATTGCGAAAACGGAGGACATCTCCCCCTATTATCTCTCCCACTTCTTTAAGGAGAACCTCGGCCGGCCGTTTCAGGAGTATCTGAGCGGAGTCCGGTTCAGCCACGCCAGGAGCCTTGTGGCCTATACGGATAAAAAGCTCCTGGACATCTGCATGGAATGCGGCTTCTCGGATTACCGCTACCTTTACCGCGCATTTTCGGAGCGGCTTAACTGCACGCCCACCGAATACCGGAACAGGCTCAACACCGCCCGGGAAACCGAACGCCCCGGCGCCGCGCATTCCATCGAACGTTTTTTGACGGAAGAGGAGACTTTAACGGAGCTTGCTCCTTTAAGCAAAGAAGTCTTATCCCTCCCCATCGATATCCTCTGAATGAACCGGCCCTTTTACCGCATGATTGTAGCAGGAAAACCGCAAACTTCACATAAGCGGCGCCCGCCTGTTTGTGGTACATTTAAGTTGTTGCAAGTCGTTTTCGGGGCCGCACAGGCGCGGCGCAATGTATCCGCAATTCAGAATCACGCGAAGGAGGGCAAGTATGAAACGCTATGCACAGATCGGCAGGGTGCCTTTTCTGGGCGCGGCCAGCCGCGACCCGTTTTCGTTCCGCCATTATGGCGCGGACGCCGCACTGCTGGGCAAGCCAATGCGGGAACACCTGAAATTTGCCGTGAGCTGGTGGCATACCATCAACGCGGGCGGCACAGATATGTTTGGCGGCAACACCATGGACAAATCCTTCGGCCAGGCCGAAGAACTGGCAAAGCATCGGGCGAAGGCCGATTTCGCGTTCGAGCTGATGGACAAACTGGGCATCGACTATTACTGCTTCCATGACGCGGATATCGCGCCCGAAGGCAGGACGCTGCAGGAAAGCACGGACAACCTTAACGAGATGGCGGAATACCTGCTGCAAAAGCAGCGGCAGCACGGCAAAAAGCTGCTCTGGGGCACCGCCAACATGTTCTCGGATAAAAAGTTCATGGCGGGCGCCGCCACAAGCTGCTGCGCGGACGTGTTCGCGCTTTCCGCGGGCAAGGTCAAGGCGGCGCTCGACGTCACCATGAAGCTGGGCGGCACGGGCTACGTGTTCTGGGGCGGGAGGGAAGGCTACGAAACGCTTCTGAACACCGACGTGGGGCTCGAGCTTGACAACCTCGCGCGGCTATTGGCCATGGCGCGCGATTACGGCAGGAAGAACGGCTTTACGGGAGATTTCTACATAGAGCCCAAGCCCAAGGAGCCCACGAAGCACCAATACGATTTTGATGTGGCCGCCTGCGTGAACTTTTTGCGCAAATACGGCCTCATGGAAGATTTCCGCATGAACGTGGAGGCCAACCACGCCACGCTCGCCGGGCATACCTTCCAGCACGAGCTGCGCATGGCCCGCGTGAACGGCGTGTTCGGCTCCATAGACGCCAACCAGGGCGATCTGCTGCTCGGCTGGGATACGGACCAGTTCCCCACGAACGTATACGACACCACGCTGTGCATGTACGAGGTGTTAAAGGCCGGAGGCTTCACGAACGGCGGCCTCAATTTCGACGCCAAGGCCCGCCGCGCCAGCAACACGTTCGAGGACATCCTGCTTGCGTATATCGCGGGCATGGACGCGTTCGCGCTCGGCCTTAAAAAAGCCGCCGCGCTTATAGAGGACGGCCGCATCGACGAATTTGTCGCCGGGCGGTATTCCTCCTACAGTGAAGGGGTGGGCAGGCGCATTGTGGAAGGAAAGGAATCGCTCGCGTCGCTCTACGATTACGCAAAGGATATCGAGCAATTCGACGTCCCGAGCGGCAGGCAGGAGTATCTCGAGGCCGTGCTCAACGACGTGCTGTTCCGCTGAAAACCCAAAGCCCGCGCCTTGTTCCCAGCTGCCGGGAGCCGTGTTATAATCATGAAAAACAGATGCAGGAGGTACCGTGATGGAACAGGCCAAAATACCCGCCATCGAGCTGTACGAGGTGGTTCTGGATTGCAGAAACGTCGCTTTGCTCTGCGATTTCTATTCCAGATTGCTCGGGTGGGAGAATACGTACCGCGAAGACGAGTGGACGGCGATCTCTTCCCCTTCCGGCGGCGTGAAGATCGCGTTTCAGGAAAACGAGCTCTATGTCCCCCCGGTGTGGCCGGAAACGCCGGAACGGCAGCAGCAGATGGAGCACCTGGATTTTATGGTGAACGGCCCTGAGGAAATGGAGCTTGCCGTCGCGCACGCCATATCCTGCGGGGCTAAGAAAGCCGATATCCAGTATTCCGACCAGTGGACCGTGCTGTTTGACCCGGAAGGGCACCCGTTCTGTATCGTGATATAGAGGCCTTTTTATATGTCAGCAGCCCCTTCGCATACCGCGAAGGGGCTGTTGACTTTCCATGCAATATTACTCCTCTATGCGGAACTGTCCCGTCACTTTGGCGCTCACGGTCTCATTGTTCCCGATATCGCAGGAGACGTCCTTCACCAGCCGGTAAGTCCCTTCCTCCAGCCTGGAGAACAGGCTGAGCGAAAGAGCGACCTCCCTGCTTTCGCCCGGCTCCAGTATGTACGCGATGGCGATCCATGCGACGTCCCCGTTGAACGGGACGTCCTTCCACACGCCGTCGGCCTTCCGCTGAAGATAGGAAGCCTCCCCAAACGTCACGGTATAGTCCGTTCCGTTCTTTATGAGGCCCTTTACCTCCGCGCTGCCGGGGGAATATGCGCTCCGCTTCATGGTAAGCTTCAGGCCGGATACATCCGGCGTGCCGCGGTCCCTGATGAGGAATTCCGCCGATACCTGCTCCCTTTCGCCCTTTTCGCCGTATACGTCCTTCACCAGGCGGTATACGCCGGGTTTCAGGGCCGAAAACAGGTTGAGACGCAGCGAGACGTCCTTCGACTCGCCGGGGTTCAGGACATAGGCAATCTCGATCCATGCGACGTCCTCTTTAAAGGGGACGGTCTTCCATTTGCCATCGCTTTTCACCTGGAGAACGGATGCTTCGCCAAACGTATAGATGCTTTTTGTGCCGTTTTTGAGCGTGGCCTGTACTTCCGCGCTGTCCGTGTAATACGTATCCCGCTTCATGGCAAGCGTCAGCTTGCCCGGCGCGGGCGTCGGCGCTTTTGTGGGCTTGGGCGTGGGCGCCTTCGTGGGTTTGGGCGTGGGCGCCTTGGTCGGCGCCGGGGTTTCTGTGGGCGCGGGCGTCGGTGTTTCCTCCGGCGTGGGCGCGGGCGTCGCCGCCGGCGCAGGCGTGGGGGTCTCCACGATGGGAGTCGGCGCGGCGGGGGCGGGCGCAGGCGTAACGATCTGCGTCTGGCAGGCCGATATCAGAAGCATGACGGCGAGCGCCATAATCAAGAATGTTTGCCTTTTCATGCGGCATCCTCCTTTATAAAACGCGCGAACCGTTTCCCCGGTTCCCAAAGAAAGGCCTGATTTTTACAGAAACCGCCGCGGGCGGCGGGCAGGCTTCCCTGTGGCCGTAAAGGGCTTGCAAATACCGCTTACAGCAAAAAATGCGCTTGCGCGCATTTTCAGACTATCGACAAAGGCCTGTGTTTTCAAGCGAAGCACGGGCCTTTGTTTAAAGAAAGAGCGGAAAGGAAGCGCAGCAAAGGCCGGCCTGCCGCCTTTACAATTTTCTTCATGTTCTGGACAGCCGCGGTGAGGAAGGATTGCTCGCGCATGTTTCTAATTCCGCGCATGCGGGCATAGCGGAGACCATGGAGTTCCTTGGCGTCCGCAAAGGAGCGTTCAATTGTCTCT
>DATMXR010000065.1:0-6167 GCA_035561315.1 Feifaniaceae bacterium | reverse complement strand
ATACTATGATGGGTTACGACGAAAAAATAAAGGCTTGAGCAAAGCGTAACGCAGCGCTCACGGTAAAGCAGTGAACATGAAAGACCGCCGCCATTTTTGGTTCGTTTTATTTTTGCCCGCGTATTTATTCGCATTTTGGGCTTTGGAGCGGTATACCGCGCCGCACTACTGGATCTCCTATCTCCCGCTGGACGACTATATCCCGTTTGTGGACTTTTTTGTGGTTTTCTATTGCATGTGGTACGCGTATGTCATCGGCACGGGCTTTTTTTTAATGTTCGCCGACGTTCCTGTTTTTTGCAGATTCATGCGCCATATGATGATCGGCCTAATCGCAAGCCTTCTGATCTGCTTCCTGTTCCCGAACGCGCAGGAATTGCGGCCGGATACGTTTGAAAAGCATACCGTGTTTACCGCCGCCGTACAGGCGATCTACTCCGCCGACACCAACACGAACGTATTGCCCAGCATGCACGTCGTGGGCGCGTTCGCCGCGGCCGCCGCTGCCTGCAAGAGCGCGAAATTCCATAAGGCCATGAAATGGTTCATGGCCGTGCTGGCCGTATTGATCTGCGTTTCCACGGTTTTGATCAAGCAGCATTCGGTGCTGGATCTGTTCGCCGGCGTGCTTTTAAGCGTCCCGGCGTATTTTCTTGCGTATTCGTCCCGGCATACCGGCAAGGACGCGAAGTGATTTACTCAAAGCTGACGATCCCGTGGTAGAGCACCTGCAGGAAGACTTCCGATACTTTCTCGGGCGTTTCTAGCAGGCCGTCCTGCAGCCATTTCTGCAGGATGCTGATGCAGCCCGTAATGCCGTATACGGTAAGGTACCCCTGTACCCTCGCGTCGAACGCCGGATTCAATTTGAAAGAAACGACCTGGGCCAGCTCCATGATATCCTTCTGAAAAGCGAAGTCGCAGTTTTCGCTCAGCAGCACCTGAAACAAATTGGCGTTTTCCTGCGCGTATTCGAGGATGCGGGTAAGCACCTGCGTCGATATCGGGCGGTTATCGTGGTAATCCTGCTTTTCCAGGTACCGCTTCAGGTTGTCTATCACCTCCTGTTCCAGCTGATGCAGCAGGTCGTACTGATCGGAATAATGGGCGTAGAACGTGCTCCGGTTGACGCCGGCGAGGTCGCAAAGTGCGCGCACGGAAATCTTCGAGATATGCTGCGTCTGCATTATCTGCACCAGCGCGTCCTTTAAAAGCGTTCGCGTCAGCCTCACCCGCTGATCGATGTTCTTCCTTTCCATACCATCTTCTCCAAATGAATTTTTTGCTTCTATCCGACACAACAAAACCAAACTGTCTCAATATAAGCCATTTATAGCGGTTTTGTCGGTTGTAATCCAACAGTGTGTACATTATAATGCCATATGGATTATAATGCAATGCATTGCCGGGGGGCCGTATGACCGAAGCAGCCAATTTCATCATCAAACACAAGAAGCTCGTCATCGTGGTGTTCCTTGCCGCAGCGCTCGTCTCTGCGGCGCTTTTCCCATTTGTGACGGTCAATTACAACATGGCGGATTACCTGCCGCCCAACGCGCAGTCCACAACGGCGCTCAATATCATGAACCGCGAATTCACGCAGGCGATTCCGAACGCCAGCGTCATGGTCAAGGGCGTATCCGTTATGGAAGCGATGGCGTATAAACAAAAGCTCGCCTCCATCAACGGCGTTTCGGAGGTGCTTTGGCTCGACGACGCGGCGGACATCAAAAAGCCCCTCGAAATGAGCGACGCCGATACGGTGGAGAGCTTTTATAAAAACGGCAACGCGCTGTTTTCCGTCACCATAAAAAAGGGCATGGAGAAAGAAACGACCGAAGCGATACAGCAAATGATCGGGGAGGATAACTCTGTCGCGGGCGAAGCGCCCGACATCGCGACCGTGCAGCAGGCGACGGGAACGGAAGTGCTAAACGCCGTGGGTATCCTGCTGCCCGCGATCATCATCATACTGGTGCTGTCGACGACCTCCTGGATAGAACCGCTGCTGTTTCTCGCGGCGATCGGGATCTCCATCGTCATCAATATGGGGACCAACGTGTTCTTAGGGAAAATATCGTTCATGACGAATTCCGTCAGCCCCATACTGCAGCTTGCGTGCTCGCTGGACTACGCGATATTCCTGCTGCACAGCTTTGAGAGCAACCGGAAAAAATACGGCGACGTAAACGAAGCCATGCGGCATTCCATAAAGGAATCCATGTCCACCGTGGCGGCCAGCGCGGCGACGACGGTGTTCGGCTTTTTGGCCCTTATGTTCATGAACTTCCAGATCGGGGCGGATTTGGGGATCAACCTCGCCAAGGGCATTCTCACGAGCTTTATCTCCGTTATGGTGTTCCTGCCCGCGCTGACGCTTTGCATATACAAATGGATCGACAGGACAAAGCACAAGGAATTGACGCCGAGTTTCCATAACGTGCATAAAATCATAACGAAGCTTGCCGTTCCCGTGCTGATCATCATCGGGCTGTGCATCGTTCCCACATTCCTGGGACAGAGCCGCACGGCGTTTACCTACGGGAACGGAAGCGCCGACCCCACCAGCCGCACCGGCCGGGACAGCGCGGCGATCAAAAACGAGTTCGGCCAATCCACCGTCATGGTGCTGCTCGTGCCCCGCGGGGACGTGGTGAAGGAACAGACGCTGTGCGCGGAGCTTGAAAAGACCGAGCACGTGACGGGCGTGGTTTCCTACGCGGCCAATGTGGGCGCCGCGATCCCCCCCGAATATCTGGATAAGAGTATCACGGAACAGTTCTATTCGGAAAACTATGCCCGCATCATCGTATATACCGATACGCCGGAGGAGGGCGACGCCGCGTTTACGACCGTGGAGGCCATACAAGGCAAGGCAAGGGACCTGTATGGGGACGCCGCTTATTCGGTTGGGCAAAGCGCAAACCTGTACGATATGAAAAACCTGGTGCAGGTGGACAATACCCGGGTCAACCTGATCGCCGTCATCGCCATATTCCTTGTGCTGGTGGTGACGTTCCGTTCGGCGACGCTGCCTTTCCTGCTGCTGCTCACCATAGAGACGGGCATATGGATCAACCTTTCCATCCCGTATTTTTCGGGGGAGCCCATCAACTTCATAGGCTACCTGGTCATCAGCACCGTACAGCTTGGCGCCACGGTGGATTACGCCATATTGCTTACCAACCATTACGTAAGAAGCAGGCGGGAGCTGCCCCAGCGGGAGGCGATCCGGGAGGCGGTCGGCGGGACGTTCAAGTCCATACTGGTTTCGGCGATGACGCTCACGAGCGCGGGATTTACGCTGTATCTGACGTCGTCCAACCCCGTGATATCGGGCCTTGGCCTGCTGCTGGGGCGGGGGACGCTTTTGTCCATGCTGATGGTGACCTGCTTCCTGCCCGCCATGCTGACGCTTTTTGACAGGGCCATAGGCAGGACAACATTCCGCGCCGGGTTTTTAGGCCGGGCGCCCCGTTCCAGGGAACTTTAAGGAGGACTTCCATGCGCACAAAGACACTGCAATCCATCGCCGCCCTCGCGCTTTGCGGCGCTCTTATGAGCGCCCCGCCGGGCGCTTCCCTCGCCGCGTCGGGCAGTTCCGCCGCAGTCAAAAATAAGGACGAGGTCGTCTACGCCAACCTGGCGTCAGACGGCAGCGTGTACGCCGTCCGTGTGGTGAACCGTTTTGAAATTATAAAAGCCGGAGCCGTCTCCGATCACGGAAAATACCGAACGGTTACAAACCTGACCGATACCGGCGCGCTTGCGCAGGAAGGCGGTTCGGTCGCGTTTGCGGCACAGGAGGGCAATTTCTATTACCAGGGGGACATGGAACAAACCGATCTCCCGTGGACGTTCGCGGTCTCCTATTCGATCAACGGCGTGAAAACGCCGCCGCAGGAGCTTGCCGGAAAAGCCGGGAAGCTCGGTATCCATATCGCCACCGCAAAAAACGGGAAGATCGACCCCGTATTCTATGACAATTACATGCTTCAGATTTCTCTGACGCTGGACAGCGATACCTGCTCCGACATAACGGCGCCCGGCGCAACGCTGGCGAGCGCGGGAAAGAATACGGTGATCGCCCATACGGTCATGCCGGGCAAGGACGCGAATATCGACATAGGCGCAACGGTCAGGGACTTTGCGATGGACGGCATCGACATCGCCGCCATGCCGTTTTCCATGAGCGTCGACCTGCCGGATACGAGCGGCATGACGGATGATTTCGGCGCGCTGGCCGACGCGATATCGGATCTGAACGACGGCGTGGGCGACCTGAAGGGCGGCGTGGGCGAATTAAGGAACGGCGCGAACGAACTCAGGGACGGCTCGGCCGATATCAACGAGGGCCTTTTTGAGTTGAGCGACAATTCGGGCGACTTGATCGCGGGGTCCGCGCAGATCGATTCCGCGCTGGCGCGGATCGCTTCCTCGCTGAGCGGCGGGCTGACGGGGGATCTGAATCTGGACGACCTGGAGAAGCTCCCGCAGGGCTTGACGCAGCTTGCGCAGGGGCTCAGAGGGATATCCGGCGGCCTCAGCGACCTGAAAAACGGCTTTTCACCGGCGTATGCGGCGCTTGACGGCGCCATGCAGGGCATTCCCGGCGGTTCTGTCAGCCCGGAACAGATCCAGGCGCTTTATGCCGTTGCGAGCGGCTCCAGCCTGGACGCCGCGCTGGATACGCTCGTCGCTTCCTATACGGCGGGGCAGACCGTAAAGGGGACCTATCACGGCGTGAAGGCCGCGTTTGACGCCGTGGCCCCCGCGATCGATGAGCTGTCCGCAGGCATCGGCACGGTCGCCGGTACGCTGGAAGGAATCTCGGCGCAGATGGCGGGCGCGCTTTCCGGCCTGGATATGCTGGACCAATTGGAGAAGCTTTCAGACGGGCTTTCGGAGCTGGCGGAAAACTATTCAACGTTCCACAGCGGGCTGAAAAAATATATGGGCGGCGTAGATGAGATGGCCGAGGGCTACAGCGAATTCGACGGGGGTATCTCGGAATTCGGCGGCGGAATAGGCAAATTGTATAACGGCGTAAAGGACCTGCACGAAGGCACCGGCAAGCTCAGCGACGAAACGGCCGATATGCCGGATACCATGCAGGAGGAGATCGACAAGCTGCTCGACGAGTACACCGGTACGGATTTTGAGCCGGTTTCCTTCGCTTCGCCCCTGAACGCCAATATCAGCCTGGTCCAGTTCGTGTTGAAATGCGACGGCGTCAAAAAGCCGGATACGGCGGAGGACGCACAGATCGCGCCAAAAGAAGAGACGTTCTGGGACAGGTTTGTCGCGCTGTTCAGGGGTAAGGAAGAGTGAATAAATAAGGGTTTTTACAGAAAGCGGCTGTATGGACGGATCCATGCAGCCGCTTTTTGTATTTTTATACGTCATGCCGGATTGCAGAAAAAGGAGGTTTATGTTACAATTTATGGGTAAATACCGAGGATTTTGTACGGCTCACATCAACAGAATGAAAGGGGAACGACCATGCCGGAAAAAATCGTGAAACAGCCCGGACGACAGGAAGAAATGCCCGACGAAACGCTGGAGAAGGTATCGGGCGGATGGATCATCAAAGGAGACCGTGCTTACGCGTGCCAGCTCTTTACCGACGACGTCCTTCTGCGGCACCTGTATGAGGTCCCCAATACCTGCCCGGAATTCAGGTCCAGAAAGAAAGACGTCGCGCCGGACTGCAAGCGCTGTATCAGCTTTCTGGATGAATCCAATTAAATATGGCATGACTTTTTAGGAAATTTCGTGTAACCAAAAACGGAGCAAAGCGTACTTTGCCCCGACATTGTACATGGCGAAAAATGCATCAGCTGAGTCTTTAACCGGAACGCCCGCAAAAAGGAGCCGCGGCGGAGCGAGTGAGAGGAGGCTTTTCAAAAAGAAAAGCCGCCGCGAACTTAGCGTAGTCCGCGGCGGCGTGGCGCGCCCAACAGGATTCGAACCTGTGACCTTTTGATTCGTAGTCAAACACTCTATCCAGCTGAGCTATGGGCGCATGCCTCAACTTTACGGCGCGACATTGATTATAACCAAAGGCCCGTCCCGTGTCAAGGAAAATATCCTCGCCATGGGAAAAGCCGCAAAAAACAAATTCGGCACACCGCGCGCAAATGGGCCCGCCATTTTGGCGAATTTAA
>DATMXR010000064.1:0-2359 GCA_035561315.1 Feifaniaceae bacterium | reverse complement strand
GCTCGCGGTGGCGCCTTTGTGTACCAATGCGGAAAACCCGCCGATAAAATCGATGCCCAGCGTTTTTGCGGCCCTGTCCATGGCCCGGGCGATGGGCACGTAATCCTTCGCTTTTGTCCCCGCCGCCACCAATGAGACAGGCGTGACGGAGACGCGCTTGTTGACGATGGGGATGCCGTAGCGTTCCTCGATCTCCCTGCCCGCCTTCACCAGATCGCGGGCGGAATAGCAGATATGGTCGTATATGCGGGTGCAAAGGAGGTCCATATCGTCGCAGGCGCAGGAAAGCAGGGAAATCCCCATCGTGATGGTGCGGATATCCAGGTTCTCCCGGTCGATCATGCGGATGGTTTCCAGTATTTCGTTGGCGTTCATCATGGCCATGGGTATGCTCCTTACACCTTGTGCATGGCGTCGAATATCTCCTCGCTCTGTATGCGGATGGAGACATGCTGCGCTTCGCCCAGAAGCTTCAGGTTTTCCTTCACTTCATGGAAGGGGAGTTTTGCCCCGGATATATCCACCAGCATCAGCATGACGAATATGTTTTCGTCCATGACCGTCTGCGTAATATCCAAAATGTTGATGGAAAGCTCGCTCAGGCGGTTACTGACGCTTGCGATAATGCCCACGCGGTCCCGCCCCAACACGGTGACGATTGCCCTGTTCATATCATAAACCTCCTAAAAAGGGATAGTACTTGCGGTCGCTTTATTTTACGCTATGAAGCGGGCAAACGCAAGAAAGCGGAAGCCTGCCGCTACTTCATCAGAGCGATGAGTTCCTTTTCCGGCATGATATGCGATAACAGCGCGAATAAATTTGCTTCCGCCGCTTCCACATTCGGCAGGGGATGGGCAAGCGTCCCCTCCCATTGCTCGTATGTGCCCCACAGGAAGGAGGACCAGGTCTCGTTCATCGTGCGGTCCCGCTCCATGGCGGTGACAAGAAGCTCCTGTAAGAGCGGGTCGAACGCGGCGGAAAAGTTTTTCCCGGAAAGCGGCAGCGCGCTTTTGATCGCCTGCGTACTTTGCGGCCCGCAGGCGGAAAGGAAGCCGTAAATCCGTCTGCTTTCTTCAGAGAGTTTATTGAAGCGCTGCTTATAGGGTTTCAGCATGGCGTAGAGCGCGGGGGAAAGGTAAGCGGTGCGTTTGCGGTAGACCTTAGAGTACACGGCCTCGCGCGTTTCGATCAAATGGATGATCGCGTTCCAGTCCCCGCCCGCGTCATTGAGCGAGGGGAGGTAAGCGTTAAAATTGCACAGCAGGATATGGTTGCGGGCAAAATACGCCCGCAGGCTGGAAACCGGGTCCAAGCGGGCCGTCTGTTCCATACTATTCCTCCTTGCTCAGTTGAAGCGTGCGGGCATAGGCGAGCTTTTTGGGCGTCTGCAATATGGCGGCGGCGGCGGACGCCGCGTCCCGCGCGGAAAAACCTTCCTTTAACAGCCGTACTATCGCTTCGTCCAGCGCGGCTTCCGAAACATCCGCCTCCTTCTTTTGCTCCACGCCCTGTATGGTGATCACGCACTCCCCGCGCGGCGGCTCTGGAAAGCGTTCACACAGCGAGGAAAGCGTGCCCCGCGCGGCTTCCTCATGCACCTTTGTCAATTCCCTGAGCACCGCCGCCGGGCGGTCGCCTAAAGCAGCAAGCAGGTCTTTGAGCGTTGCCGGGAGGCGCACCGGGCTTTCATACAGCAGCAGCAGGCCCTCCCGGGTTTTCAGCCTGTGGAGCATAGCGGCGCGCGGCTTTTTCTCCCGCGGCAAAAACCCGTAGAACGTGAACGGCTCCGCGTACAGGCCGGATAATACCGCCGCGGCGGGCACGGCGGAAGCGCCGGGCAGCACCGTAACCGGCAGACCCTCCGCGGCGCATGCCGCAAGGAGCGCAGTCCCCGGGTCCGAAATCCCCGGCATGCCCGCGTCCGAGCAAAACGCGATGCTTTTCCCCCGCCGAAGCTCCCCCACCAGTTCCGCCGCGCGCTCTTTTTCATTGTGCTCATGGCAGCTGACGAGCGGCTTTTTGATGCCGTAATGGTTCAGCAATCCCAGCGTGCGGCGCGTATCCTCCGCCCAGACGCTGTCCGCCTCCCGCAATACGCGCAGCACGCGAAGCGTCACGTCCTCCAGGTTGCCTATGGGCGTCGCGCAGAGGTAGAGCGTGCCGATTGCTTGTTCCATAAATGACTCCCTTCTTGTGGAGTACGTTTCCTTTTCTTTTGCAAAAGATCGGTGGTATAGCCAAAGGCTATACATCAATCCTTAAGGGATCCCCGAATGTGCCATTCGGGGGCAAGGAACAAAAGAAAACCGACGCAGTGTGCAAACTTTGGCAAAAGCCTTGGAATTCCCAATATCTG
>DATMXR010000063.1:0-9156 GCA_035561315.1 Feifaniaceae bacterium | reverse complement strand
ATGCTGCGCATTATGAAGTTTCTGTTTTTGGATCTATTGAGTGTTTCCGCCGCTTTTTACTTTGCGCTGTTCTTTTGTTTCGGCGGCTCCGTCCCTTTTCTTTATTTGAGCCATTTATATATCTATATCATGCTCGGGTTTGCGCTTTCGGCCCTGCTTATGGCTTTGGCGCACGCCTATGCGACGGAAATTATACTGTTCAATCTGACGGACGCAACGCGTATGGGCGCCTGCCTGATGGGCGGCTACGCCGTGCTGTGGCTGATTAACCGCGTATTGGCCGCTCCGCTGCCCCTGCTTGTGCTGATCAACTATATTTGCCTCAACACGCTGTTGATGGGCGTTGCGCGCCTGCTGATGCGGATGTGGGCCTGGTTCCACAAAAGGATACTGATTTCTCCGTATCGCGGCGGGCATGTAAAGAACATATTGATTTTCGGCGCCGGAGGCGCCGGGCAGTACCTTTTGAACATGCTGATGTATACGCCCAAGGAACGGTGCCGGATCGTGGGCTTTATAGACGACGACCCGCGCCTGTGGGGACGCAGCATCAAAAACGTCCCGGTGATGGGCAGCCGCGAGCATATTCCCAAAATCGCGCAGCAATATCATATCGATGAGATCATCATCGCGATTCCCCATGTGGACAATTCGACCATACGGGAGATATTCAAGTATTGCACGCAGGCGAACTGCGCCACGCGGCGGTTTGCCAATATGTCCAATTTCACCGGCGAATCGCTGTCCAAGGCGACGATCGACGAGATCCGGCTGGAGGACCTGCTTGGAAGAAGCGAGGTCCGGCTCAATATGCAGCCCGTGCAGGAGCTTATAAGCGGCAAAACCGTTCTGGTCACGGGAGGCGCGGGTTCCATAGGCTCGGAAATATGCAGGCAGTCCCTGAAGCTGGGCGCCCGCACGATCATCATATTCGATTTTGACGAAAACGGCCTGTTCACGATCGGATATGAGCTGAGCAAGACCTATGCCAAGCATAAATTCCATACGGTGCTGGGCTCCGTCCGGGATTCCTCCCGGCTCGACGAGGTGTTTTCCGGATACCGCCCGGATATCGTGTTCCACGCCGCCGCGCACAAGCATGTGCCCATGATGGAGATCAACCCTTACGAGGCGCTGACGAACAACGTAGTAGGAACCTATAACGCGGCGATAACCGCCATGCGGTACGACGTGCAGAAATTCATATTGATTTCCACCGATAAAGCGGTCAATCCCTCCAATATCATGGGCGCCTCCAAACGGATCGCCGAATTGCTGATACAGAGCATGAACCGCCATGACGGCGGCAGCCGGACCGTTTTCTCCGCCGTACGCTTCGGCAACGTATTGGGCAGCAACGGAAGCGTTATCCCGCTGTTTAAGCGGCAGATCAGCGAAGGCGGGCCCGTTACCGTAACGGACAGGAATATCACAAGATATTTTATGACCATTCCCGAGGCGGTGCAGCTGGTGCTGGAGGCCAGCTCCATGGCGAAAGGGCATGAGATATTCGTGCTGAACATGGGCGAGCCGGTCCGCATTTACGATCTGGCGTGCACGATGATCCGCCTTGCGGGGCTCACGCCTGAAAAGGATGTCCCGATACAGATCACCGGGCTTCGCGACGGGGAAAAGCTGTATGAGGAAATCAGCCTGAATACGGAGTGCATCGAGGAAACCGAGAACAACCGGATATTCATACTCAAAACGGACCCCGTCAAGCACAGGGTCACGGAAAATGCGCTCACGGAGCTGTTTTCCGCCGTTTCCAACCGGCAGGACGAGCAGGTCTCGTCCATCATCAAATCCCTGGTACCCACGTTTGAGAGCGAGCTTTTCCGGCCTTACGAGCCGGCCGGCCTGTCCGCCGTCGTCCAGAACGTCCCGATACTGCCGCTCAGGCAGCCCAATATGGCGTCGTTCCAAAAGCATACGGGCGCTTAGCCCGCGTATGACGTCATTCATCCCTTGCCGCGGGCAGCCTGCCGGTCCTTTTTGCGTACAGTACCGCGCGGGCGCTCCCCAATACGCGCTGGGAAAACAGGCCGACGATCAGCGGCTTGAGCACATAAATCATTCCCCGGGGCATTAACCCGAGCCGCTTGAAATTGACGTACCTGATCCTGGCTTCGGCCCAGCGGTAGCGGTATTTGCGGCGCTTGAGGGCGGCAGCCCCCTCGTAGTAGATATACAGCCGTTCCGGCAGGACATAGCCCCGAAACCCCAGCGCGCACATCCGCATCAGCATGTCGTAGTCCTCGTTGCGGTAACGCGTTGCGGCCTCCACCCTGTACCCGCCGGCGGCCGATATCGCTTTCTTCGTAAACATGGTGGCCGGATGCAGGAAGGGCAGGCCCCAAAGATAGTCGCTTTTTTTGACTTCCCCGGTAATCCCGCTGATTTTGACGGATAATACCCCTTCGTCGTCGATCCACCGGGGGCAGGCCGACACATAGTCAAACTCGGGGTGCGCCCGCAGAAATTCCCGCTGTTTGGACAGGCGTTCGCGCTCGCTGAAATCATCCGCGTCCATGATGGCGATATAGTCCGCTTCGGAAAGCCCGAACAGGCGGTTCCGCGCAAATGCCTGCCCCCGGTTCCGTTCATTGCGGAACACGCGTATTCTTTCGTCCTGCCGCGCCAGCCGCAAAAGGAGCGCGTATGTCCCGTCGGTAGAGCAGTCGTCGCATATGAGCAGCTCAAAATCCGGCAGCGTTTGATCGAGTATGGATCGAACGCTTTTTTCAATGGTCGTTTCCGCATTGTACGCGGCCATAACCACGCTGACGGAGGGTTTTGTCATCGCCCCGCGCCTCCCCCCAGCATTTCCCTATAGATCGCGGCATGCTCCGCAAGCGTATCCGCGATGTGATAGGCCCCGGCGGTCTCTATGGCGTTTTGCCCCAGCGTTTCGCACAGGGCCCTGTCGTCGTATAGCCGCCGGATATACCCGGCCATCGCCCTGTAGTCGTTGAGCGGGACCAGGTAGCCGTTGACCCCGCCCCGGATCAGATCCCTATGGCCGCGGATATCCGTGGCGATGCAGGGAAGCCCCATGCTCAGCGATTCGACCATATGCGTGGGAAGCCCTTCCTGCCGGGAGGAAGCCGCGTTGACGTCCGAAACGGCCAGCGTGTGCTCAAGGCGCTGCTGATATCCTAAAAACCTGACGCAGCCGCCGATCCGCAGCGCGGCGCAGAGCTGCCTGTATTCCTGTTCCTTCGGCCCGTCCCCGGGCAGCAGCAGCAGGAGGTCCGGCAGCTCCCCCTTCAGTTCGGCGACGGCGCGAAACAGCATCTCCTGGTTTTTGCGGAAGCTGTATTCGGCGGGGTAGACGAGTACGAACGCGTTTTCGCCGATTCCCGCTTCCCCTCGCATTTGCATCTTTGTTTCCCTGGATACCGGCGCGAACCTGTCCGGGTCCACCCCCATGCCCTTTGTGAGAAAGGCTTTCCCGCATTGGAAGCCGTATTGTGCGACCGCTTCGTAATCCTCGCGGTTGATCGTGATGATATAATCGGTAAACCGCGACAGGTAGCGTTCGATATTCCGGTAGACCAGGTTGTACTGCGCGGGCGCGCCCCGGTAGAAGTGAAAGCCATGCGCCGTATACGCCACCTGAGTGCCCTTTTTTCTGCTTGCCCGCGCGGCCAGGCGCGCCAGCGCGCTGGCGTTGGGCGTATGGCAGTGGATCAGCCGGTAGTCGTTTTCATCAATGATCCGTTTAAGGAGCCGATAGGCCCTCATATTTTTCGCGCTGTAGGGCGAGCGCTCGAATTCCACCTCAAAATGGCGGTCTATTCCCGGGACCAGGTTCCCGCCGGACGCGGCGGTATGCACCTCGTAGCCCTGGGATTGCAGGTATTGGATAAACGGGGTATGGAAATGCCTCAGATGCCGCGAAACGGACGCCACGAACAGAATTTTTTCTCCCATACGGCGATTCCCCCTTATGAGCGGAACAGGTTCCGGATGCAGGCGGCCACGCGGTCCACATCGCCGTCCGTCATACCCGTGCCCGAAGGCAGGCAGACCCCCTGCGCAAACAGCCGTTCCCCGACCGGCACGGCGGCGGGATCGTCGGGATAGAATGTAAACGGGGAAAACAGCGGCTGCATGTGCATGGGGTTCCAGAAATTCCGCGCCTCTATCCGTTCGGCATTCAGCGCCCGGACGACGTCGGGCGGCGCCACCCGCGCCCGCTTGTCCAGCAGCAGCACCGTCAGCCAGAAGTTTGAAAACGCGCCGTCAAATTCCTCCGCGAACGAAACCGGATACCCGGCCAGGGCCGTTTTGTACCTTTGGTGTATGGCGCGCCGCCTGTTAACATATTCGGGCAGGCTTTTAAGCTGCCCGCGCCCTATCCCCGCAAGTATATTGGACATGCGGTAATTGTAGCCCAATTCCCTGTGCTCATAGTAAAGCACCGAGGGCTCCTTGGACTGGTTCGCCCAGAATTTCATTTTATCCGTGGCGCCGGGCAGGTCGGTCAGCACCATGCCGCCGCCCGAGCATGTGAGGATTTTGTTGCCGTTAAAGGACAGTACCCCGATATCCCCGAGCGTGCCGCATTTTTCCCCTCTGTACCGGGAACCCAGGGCTTCCGCGGCGTCCTCCACCACCGGCACGCCGTACTGCCTGCACAAAGGAAGTATTTGGTCATACCTGGCGGGCATGCCGTACAGGTCCACCACGACCACGGCTTTAGGGAGCCTCCCCCGCGCAGAAAAATCGGCCAGCGCCCGCGCGAGCGCGCCGGGAGACATGTTCCAGCTCCCCGGCTCCGAATCTATGAACACCGGCTCCGCTTTTTCGTAAAGTATGGGATTGCAGGAGCCGGAAAACGTCACGTCCGAACAAAAAACGCAATCCCCCTGCGCTGCGCCCAGATATTTGAGCGCCATATGGATGGAGGCCGTGCCGGAGCTGAGCGCCAGCGCGTACCTGCACCCCAGGTAATCCGATACTTCCGCCTCGAACCGGTCCACGTTGGGGCCGAGCAGCGCGATCCAGTTGGTATCGAACGCCTCCCGGACAAAGCCCGCCTCGGAGCCGTTCAGGTGCGGGGGGGACAGGAGTATGGGCTTTTCTTCATTCATAAAGACCTCTCGCAATACGGATACCTGTTACAGAAGGGACGGCGGCTGGCTTACGCCCGCCAGACCGTGCGGATATGGGTGAACGCTTCGGCGGCGTCCGCCGATATCGCGGACCCCCGCATCCGGGCCAGGGTTTCGAGCGACCTTAGCGAGCGCGGATGCGGCGGCGGGTGAAGCTGGGACACAAAGCAGCCCATGGCCTCGAGCTTCCGTTCCAGATAGCCGCTGATATCCACAAAGTAATTGGGCATGAACGCGTATTCCGCGCGCGGGGCGTTCCACTCCGTTTCGGAAAGCGTTTCGTACGCCAGTATGGTTTGCACGCCGCAATCGGCAAGGGGGCGCATCGCCACCAGCGCGGCCTTCGCCACGATCTGGTGATCGATATGGATGTCCCCGGCGTGGGGAATCAGCACGGTATCGGGGGATATGTCTCGGACCACCCTGTTCATCGCGCCGTTGAACTCGTGGACCGCCACCCGGTTGAGCGTGACGGCCGCATAGTCCAGAAACACCGTTTCCCGGACGCCCAATACGGCGTGCGCTTCCCGTGCCTCGCGTTTTGTGGTCTCTTTGTGCTGCGGGGTATAGATCGGGGCGTCGTGATTGGATGCGACGCATACAAACACCTCGTTCCCCTCTGAGACGCAGCGTGCCATAAGCCCGCCGCATCCCAGCACTTCGTCGTCGGGATGCGGGGCGATCACCAAGACGCGTTTCATATCCTGTCCTTTCAGTCCAGCTTTGCGCCCACGGCCCAGCGGGGCCTGGGCCCGTATTCCGTGAGGGCCATCAGATAGCCGCCCCCGGCCAAGACATAGGCGACGTCCCCCTGCACCTTTGCGATCTGCCCGTCCTGGCCGATGAATGTATCGTTCTTTAGAAGCTCCGCCCTTGTGATGACGATCTTTTCCCCTTTGTAATACGCGAACGCCCCCGGGTAGGGCGGCGCCGCGGCGCGGATCAGCGTATGGATGCGCTTTCCGTCCTGCCGCCAGTCGATCCTGCCGTCCTCGGGGCGGCGCACCAGCAGGTATGTGGCGGCTTCCTCCTCCTGTTTGCGAAACACCGCAGAGCCGCTATACAGGGCGGGCACGCTCCGCTTGATCCCCTCCGCCAGCGCTATGCACACCTTGCGGTATACGTCGGAGGCATAGTCCGTATCCTCTATTATATAAGGCTCCTGATGCAGGATATCCCCGCTGTCCATCCCTTCGTCCATTTGGAACAGCGAGATGCTGGGCGTTCTCTCCCCCAGCAGTATCATCCACGGGATGGGCGCCCTCCCCCTGTAACGGGGCAGCGCCGTAGGGTGGAAGCCGATCGCGCGGCGGCGGACGGCGGAAAGCAGGCCGGAGGGTATGATCTGGGATATCCCGATCGCAAACAGAAAATCCGGCGCGGCCGCCGCGACCCGGTCCTGTATCTCCGCGATCTTCCGGAACGTGACACAGGGAATGCCCCGCCGGGCGGCCAGCTCATGCAGCGGGAAATAGTCGGAAACGGTACCTGACGCCTCCTCGCTCAGCGCGCATACCAGATCGATGGATACGCCCAGGTCCAGCAGCGCCTCAAGCGCGGCCTTGCTGAGCAGCACCGAGCCGATAAACACCGTTTTTATAGTGGAATCCATACGGCCACATCAGTTTCCCGGCAATGGAGCGGCATTACCGCGCTACCGCGTCCGGTAAGCCGGGAAAAAGCCCTCCGTTTTATTTTCCGCAAGCGTGACCCCGGCCATTTGGCACAGCGCCTCATAAGCCGCCCGGTCATATATGCGTTTGCCGACGCAAAAATCATGCAGGCTTCTCGAAAACTTCTTCTTGTGATTCAGTATGGGGTCCTCCGCGTCGCCGGTGGTGCCCCCGCCGAGCACCAGGCAGGCGGAACCCCCGGCCGCGGCGTCCATCGCGTAGCGCGCGAGTATGGCCGTGTAGCCGTCAAACGCATAGCAGCCTTCCCGCGTGCCGCAAAACTGCCCGTACTCTATGCCGCTCTCGCCAAGAAACAGGGAGGAAGCAATGATTCTCTCGTCCTTGCAGGCATGCGCCAGGAATACGTGCCCGGGGTTGTCCCGGATCAGCCGTTCAAAGAAGGGCCCGTCAAAATAATAGTACCTCAGGGCGCCGTTCTTTTTCATTGTGCTATAATAGATCTCCAGGAAATCCTCCAGCCGCTCGAACCCCGGATCATACGCCACGCGCACGCCGTTGTTTTCCGCATTGCATACCGCCCGGCGGGCCGAGCGCGAGAATTCCTGACGGTATACGTCGCAGTCCAGATCGATGATGACGATTTTGCGCGCCACGGATACTTCGTCGTAACAGCAGGAAAAAAGGGCGTCGTTTTTGAATATGGGGTGAAAGCGCGTAAACGCGCAAACGATCCTCTGCCCGGCGCAATATCTGTCGAACGCGTCCCGGTACGCCCCGCAGAGCGCCCCTTCTCCGCCCTTTTCGCAGCGGGTGATGACGGGGCCCCCGTAACCGTAAGGCGTGATGATGTCGCTGTACCCCTCAAAGCCGACAAATCCGGATAAACTGCGCCGCAGGAAAATATGCCGCACCTCCCCCAAGGCATGCGCAAAGTCGAACACTTCAACCTTTCCGCCTTCATGCGCCTCATAGGCGCGGACATACTGCGGCACAAAATGGATGTCCATGGCCCGGCCGTTCATAGTTCGCTCCCCAGTTCTGTAATCGCCGCGGCCTCCGCATCCGTATAGAGCAGGACGTCGCCTTCTTTGAGCAGCCCGTTTTTGAGCTGCTCTATCCGGAACATATCGAACGCCTGCGTCACGCGGGAGCCTTCCGTAAGCACGTCGCTCCGGGCGGCCACTTTTAATATGGTGGAAAAGAACACGCGCAGATCGTTCCAAAAAGAAAGCCGCTCCACATATACGGCGTCCAGCTCGAACCGCTCCGGCCAATTCAGGTTGGCCCGGCCGTTGACCTGGGTAATGCCGGTGATGCCGGGGCGCACCCCGTGCCGGATATCCTCGCGCCGCGTAAAGTACCCAAGATAGCACGGCGGCAGCGGGCGCGGGCCGATCATGCTCATTTCGCCGCGCAGCACGTTGACGAGCTGCGGAAGCTCGTCCAGGCTGAGCGAACGGATGAGCCTCCCCGCGCGGCTGAGGTTCGCTTCGCCGGGAAGCTGACGCTTCCCGGAGCAGTCCTGCCGCATCGTGCGCAGCTTATACATGCGGAACAGGCGGTGATTTTTCCCCACACGCAGGCGATTGTACATGACGGGCGCCCGCGGCTCCTCCAGCTTTATAGCGGCCGCGCACAGGAGCAGCAGCCACCCGAACAACATTAGGCCGACGAGCGACAGGAACACGTCCAGCGCCCGCTTGATATACGGGTACAAGGCTATAGTTCCCCCGTTTCGTAGCGAATCCTGGCTTTTGCAAATTCTTCGGCCAGTATCGACCATACCTCGACGTCATGCCGCCTGCCTTCCTTATAGATCCTCGAGCGCAATGCCGCCTCGCGGCAGAACCCAAGCTTTGTGACAAGGCGGTTGCTCGCCCTGTTTTCAGGCAGATATGTCGCCGCTACGCAGGCCAGATCGAGATAATCAAAAGCAAGTACCAGCAATTGGAAAACCGCGTCGGTGCCAAGGCCTTTGGCGGTATTCTCCTGAGTCAGCCTGCAATGTACCTCCGCGGTGCGGTTGCGCCTGTCCACGCCTGAAAGGGAACAGCTTCCCAGCAACTGCCCGGCGGCGTTTTCCCACACGGCAAATCTGAGAACGCTGTCGTCTTTCCCGATCCCCGCGTACCATTCCTGCTGGTGCCGATAGCTGATAGGCAAAGACCAGCCCCCTATCGCCTCCCCCGTCCTGGGATCGTTGAACAAATCCATCAGGAAACGCAGGTCTTCCTCCTGGATGGCCTTGAGTGTTACCAATCTGCCGACCAGATCCACAAAAATCCCCCCTTGCACGGCCCGATTGCTTTTTTCCGGTACGCAAAGCGCCCCGGCAATGAAGCTGAATGCCTTTGTTGCCGAATCAAACTGTTTTCTTTAACCGCCCTTGTGAAGCCTGGAAT
>DATMXR010000062.1:0-4419 GCA_035561315.1 Feifaniaceae bacterium | reverse complement strand
CTGCCGGACGGAGGATTACGGGTGCTTTACGGGCTTATCGATCTTGGTTCCAACACCATACGGCTCTGCGTATACAGCTGCGAAAACGGCGGGTTTTCCCTGCTGCTCAATGAAAAGAGCTTTGTCGGGCTGGTGGGGTATGTGGAAAACGGAAGGATGAACGCGTACGGCTGCGCCAAAGCCATAAAAACCATACAGAAATTTCAGCGGCTCGCGTCCTGCATCAATGTCACAAAGCTCCATATATTCGCGACCGCCTCCCTGCGTAACATCATAAACACCGCGGAGGTCGTGGAGCGCATCCATGCGGAAACCGGCCTGAGGCCGGACGTGCTTTCCGGGGAGGAAGAGTCGCACTTTGGCTTTACGGGGGCGAACAGTACGCTGAAACTGGACAGCGGCCTCTATGTGGACATCGGCGGCGG
The DNA here is from genome assembly GCA_035561315.1 of Feifaniaceae bacterium. Taxonomy (GTDB): domain Bacteria; phylum Bacillota; class Clostridia; order Christensenellales; family CAG-138; genus JAEYLA01. The sequence continues at coordinate 3,994 of DATMXR010000062.1, read as the reverse complement.
CAGCACGGAGCTCGTTTATTTTAAAAACGACAGGGCGCTGCATGAGACGAGCATTCCGGCCGGGTGCCTGAACCTGTATTTGGAGCATGTGAAGGAACTGCTGCCGGACAAAAAAGAGCGCAGGGCCATCCGCGCCGCGGTACGGGAGGAGCTTTCGCGGGTGGACTGGCTGTACGGCGTAAAGACGCAGACCATATGCGGCGTGGGCGGCACCATACGGGCGCTTAAAAAATACCGCGCGGAAACCGCAAGCGGCAACGGCACGCCGCTTGACGCGGGGTATGTCCGCGCATTTATCGATACCATGGGGGATCCGAAGAATCTTGGCTACAAGCCGCTTCTGCGCGTGATGCCGGACCGCATCCATACCATCGTGCCGGGGCTTTTGATATTGGACGAAGTACTTTTGGAAAGCGGCGCGCAGCAGATCTATGTCAGCAAGCACGGCGTCCGGGAAGGGTACCTGGTTTCAAAAGTCTTGGCGGGGGAGGATGCGCTTGGGTAATCAGGACAGGGCGGAAAGTTATCCCTATACGCTCAACAGGGAATTGAGCTGGCTCAAATTCAACCAGCGGGTGCTTGAGGAAGCGATGTTCGAGCGGAACCCGCTCCTTGAACAGCTCAAATTCCTATCCATATTTGTCAGCAACCTGGACGAGTTCTATATGATCCGCGTGGGGAGCCTATTAGACCAGACGCTGCTGGACAGTATGCCCGTGGACAACAAATCCGGCATGACGGCACGGGAGCAGCTTGACGCGATATTTGAAGCGACCAGGCCGCTCTATTTATTGAAGGATTATACCTACCGGACGCTGAGCAGGGGATTGTCCGCCCATTCCATCGGGCGCGTGGAGATCGGCCGGCTGGACGAGCAGGACAGGCGCTTTGTGGAGGCGTATTTCAAGACCGAACTGCAGCCCATGCTTTCCCCGCAGATCATAGACGTACACCACCCGTTCCCGCATCTTGTGAACAAAAAACTCTATGTCGCCGCCGTACTGCACAAGAAGAACGCGAGCCTGTACGGGCTTGTTCCGGTGAACTCCGTGTTCAGCCGCGTGGTGTTCCTGCCGCACGGCGGGACCCGGTATGTGCTGGCGGAGGACGTCATACTCTACTATACGGAGCGGATATTTGAAATTTACCATGTCACGGAAAAGACCGTGCTGTGCGTGACAAGAAATGCGGATATCGGCATTGAACAGGATTTTGGCGACGAGGATATCGACTATCGGCAGTACATGAAGGAGATCCTCAAAAAGCGCAGCCGCCTCGCGGCGGTGCGCCTGGAAGTGTATGACGGCGTAGGCCGCGAGCTTTTGCGCTTTTTATGCCAGAAGCTGAATTTGAAGGAAAAGCAGGTGTTCGTGTCCGGCACGCCGCTGGATCTTTCCTACATCCGCGAGGTATTCGACAAGCTTCCGGAAGAACAAAAGAAAAACCTGTCTTTCCCCGCTATGACGCCGCATGACCCGGATTACCTCAAAAACCGGGGCAGCCTGCTGCGCGCAATCGAAAAGGAGGACATACTCCTTTCCTACCCGTACGAGAGCATACGGCCGTTTCTTGCCATCGTACGCGAGGCGGCGGGGGATGAAAGCGTCATTTCCATCAAGATCACGCTCTACCGCATCGCAAAGGAATCAAAGCTCGCGGAAAGCCTCATCATGGCCGCGGAAAACGGCAAGGATGTCACCGTGGTCATGGAGCTTCGGGCGAGGTTTGACGAGCAGAACAATATCGAGTGGGCGAACAGGCTGGAAAAGGCGGGCTGCCGGGTGATATACGGCTGCGGCATCTACAAGGTGCACTCCAAGATCTGCCTGATCGTCAGAAAGGAAAAGGGCAGGTTCCATTATATTACACAGGTCGGCACAGGCAACTTCAACGAGAAAACGGCCGAGCTGTATACGGACCTCGCCCTTATCACCGCCAACGAGGAGATCGGGCTGGACGCGGTCGATTTCTTTAAAAATATCGACCTGGACAATATCGACGGGGAGTACAGGCATCTACTTGTGGCTCCCATGAGTTTCAAAACCAGGGTAATGGACCTGATCGAGCGGGAAATGAAAAAAGGCCGGAACGGCAGGATCATCGTCAAGCTCAATTCCATTACGGACAAAGACATTATAGACAAGCTCTCTGCGGCTTCCCAGGCGGGCGTAAAGATCGATATGATCGTGCGCGGTATCTGCTGCATCATCCCCCGCATCAGGGGGTTGACGGAGAATATTTCCGTCGTCAGCATCGTGGGAAGGTTTCTGGAGCATTCGCGCGTATATGTGTTCGGCGCGGGGGAGGACCGGGCGGTCTATATTTCTTCCGCGGACTTCATGACGAGGAACACGGAGCGCCGCGTGGAGATCGCGTGCCCCATACTCGACGCGCAAATTGCTGACAGGATCGAGCGGATGGTGCTGCACGCGCTCGCCGACAACGTGAAGGCGAGCGACATGCTGCCCGGCGGCAACTATGTCAAACGCGCCGCCGCAAGCGACAACGAATGTAACAGCCAGGAATTCTTTATTAAAGAGGCGAGGGCGCGGGACCAGGACTATGCGTTTAGGCCTGCCGGAAAAAGAACGGAGCGAAAGCATTATTTTGACGTTAGGAGACTGTTTTCCAAAAAAAGATAAGGACAGTCAATATGGAACTTCTGCAACAGGCCCTAAGCTATCTTGAACAGGAACCGCTTCTCAATATCGACATGCTCGAGGCCATCCGGCGCAACAAAGCGGATATACTCGCCGCGTCCGAAAAGGGCGCGCTTTTGTACCATACCGCCGCCGCCGCATACATGATGAGCGCGGAGGAGCAGGGCACGGCGCGGGACATGCTGTCCCTCATCCCAAAAGCAACCTTGTTCGCGGCCCACCAGCCGCTTATCGTCCCGCTTGCGGAAAAGGCGCTCAATCTAAAGCCCTCCCTCGTTTGCGTGCAGGCGGCGTATCTCAAAAAGGAACCCGTCGCCATGGACTATGAAGGCGTCCGGATCAAGCGGCTGGATCAAAGCCATTTCACGTTTATACGGGACTGGTATACGCACGGGCCGGACGAAGATTACCTTCTGGAACGGCTCGGCGCGGGCGTGCTGTACGGGGCGTATGCGGGGGGCGAGCTTGCGGGCTTTATCGGCGAGCACGCGGAAGGCTCCATCGGGATGCTTGAAATATTGCCGCAGTACAGGAGGCGGGGCCTCGGCGAAAAGCTGGAGGCGTATCGGACCAACGCGCATTTGCGGGCGGGGTATGTCCCTTTCGGGCAGATATTAACGGGGAACACGCCCTCGCTGGGGCTTCAAAAAAAGCTCGGGTATACCGTATCGGAGGATACGGTCGTCTGGCTTCAATAAAAAAATGTTTTTTTAAAGACCCGGCAGGTTTTACCTGCCGGATCTCACTTTGGCTGAAGTTGCGATCAAACTTTACAACGTCGACTGAGAATCATTATATACAATAGTTCCGGCATCATCACGTATTACTCCATGGACATCAAAGCTGTCTCCACTTGTGCCAGCTACCCACTAATCAAAGAGCGGTTATAAGGACTGGATTGTTCAACCAAGTCAATTTTCTTAGAGGCAATTAACAATTTTATCCGCTCTAAAAGATAGAAGTCATGTTCAAGTCGCCCCGCCTTGAACAGAATATCCGCTATTACTCTTATTATCCGTGTTGGCTTTTCGGGAATATTTTCTAAAATTATACTGTCGTAATAATCTGCCTGAGCTGAGCGGGGGCGCGACTTCTGCATGATTCGCAGCGGCGAATTTTCTGCTACCAATCTATCCCATGCGCAAAGATGTTCATCTATCTGCGTTAACTTGGTGGCAGTTTTCTTTAGAACGTCAAGCTTAACTTCATCTAAATCGTCAATCTTATTTCCTAAACAAGGTGAAACTTCGGATCCCTTTTGTTGGACATCAGCATCAACAATAAATACAATTGCATTTGGATAACATGAGAGGAAATGCAAGAACCCGCAATAC
>DATMXR010000061.1:0-10865 GCA_035561315.1 Feifaniaceae bacterium | reverse complement strand
GCATTGATATATGCCAGAAAGGAAGGATTGTGTGACTAGCGTAAGGTCCGATCAGAGAACACAAAGACTGATTGAGGTGGCACAAATGTATTATGCGCAGCGGATGACACAGGATGAGATTGCAGAAATACTCGCTACTTCACGATCCAATGTCTCTCGTATGCTTAAGCTAGTTGTGGATGAGGGCATTGTGGAGTTTAAGATTCGTGGTATGAAACACTTGGTCTATACCAAAGCATGGGAGGCGCTGATCGATTCTTATGGCATCAAAGCTCTGCGGGTAGCACCGACGGGGAATACTGCCGAAGAAACCAAGCGGAATATTGGTGAAGCTGCCGCCGAATATTTTACGACTTATATCAAAGATTACATGAAGGCAGGTATAAGTTGGGGCTCTACACTCCAAGAGTTTGTTCGAGCTTTGGGTTCATATAATCCGTTGATCACTGCTGATGTGGTACAGCTGGCAGCTGGATATGGACATAAGCTTGGACCTGCCGATGGATTGGAAATTGCCAAGGAACTTTCAGGCGTACTCCACGGGGAATGTTATGTGCTTCGATCTCCTTTTTATATCGAGAACGGAGTAGCGAAAGATCTGATGATGCAGGAAGCAGAGATGAAGTCCCATTTTGCACTTTTCCCCGGGCTGGATGTCATTTTGACCGGTATAGGCCTGCCATTGTCTCAATACAATGCCATGTATAAATCCGGCTGTCTGACGGCGGCGCAATGTGAGGAGATTATCCGTCAGGGTGGGGTTGCCGATCTTTGCGGAAGGGCCATCAAATCAGATGGAAGCGCCTGCCAGACCGAAGTGGACCGTAGGATTGTTGGTGTATCCTTGGAAGATATCCGAAATTGTCCTATGACGATTGCGCTGGCCGGGGGCATCCATAAAAAGAGCGGCATCCTTGCAGCTCTCAAAGGGGGCTATATTGATGTCCTTATCACAGATGAGCAGACCGCCCTAAGTTTGTTAAGTAATTGAGTATTTTTAAGGATGTTCAGCCATGTTCACAAACTTTACCACAGCAATTGATTTACGGCACACCTTTGAATAACGGGCTTGAAGAGACAGATGCGAAAGTCTTTCTGGAAAACTTCAAGATTAGCAACGACCGCCTAGATCGGATTGCCCAGGAGAGCGAAAATACCTGACCTGCCTAGAGTGTCGTCACGAGTTCACAAAGCAATCATCATGTGGTAAAATGCAGGAAAACGCAGGAGGTTTTCCTAAGGAATCGTACTGTCGCCATGACCTCTCGGATGAGACTTGAGATTTGCTTGCGCCATTGCTGCCGGGTCAACAAGGTCAGTGGGGCAAAGATTTTAACATAGTCTCGTGACAATACTATCCAGGGAACAATCAATTCCATTGAAGCCTCGCTCGTGAAATGGAAGGGCTTTGTGTTTCTTGACAAGGGTCCCCTTGCATCGGATAATAGAAAAAAGCGATTTGGCTTTCAATACTTTCAGATGAAATACTTTCAAAAGGCGGGACAGTCAAATGGACCAAACGACGGCGGCCATGACTCTGCTGGGCGGGCTTTACCTGCTGATAAGCGCCTTGCGCCTTATCATACAGAAGCGCCGCATCGTAAAGAATGGAGAAAACGTGCGCGCCAAGGTATCGGGTTTTGAAGGCAAGCACACGGTATACCGCTTTATGCGTGGGGATAAATCCATCACGGCGCGCTCCCTGCAGCGCACGCGGTATGACGGCAAGCGACTCAATACCATGGAAAACATCTATTTCAATCCCGAAACGCCGCAGCGTGTGGTAATCGCCCATAGCGGCAGCATTGAATGGAATGCCGCGCTTATGGCGGTTTTCGGCGTCATCGCTGCCGGGTACGGCTGCTTCGCCCTGTTTGCGTAGCCGCTAACGTACTTTTGCAGCCATCAAATCTCCGGGAGTAATCGCCATGATCATGGAATTTAAAAAAAGTAAGATTATCTATTTTATTCTGCTGGCCGTCACTTGCGCGCTCATACTTGCGCTGCTCATCCCGCGCGCGTCCACGGTGGACGGTCGGCTTACGTATACCTCCCTCATATCCGGTGGCAGACCGGTGGAGAGCGTGATATTGCGCTGGATATTCATACTGTTCGGCCTGTTCCTGGCGCAAATGGTCTCGTCCGCCGCCGCCTCATCCATAGGCAATAAGGAGTTTCAGAAGATCGCTTCCCGGCTTTTAAAAGACTGCGACGCGGAAGCATTTTTTCGGGATGCGGGGCCGCTTTTCAAAAAAGGGAGCCGCCAGACGGACCTTGTAAAATACTACCTGATTGGCAAGGGCTATATCGCGCAGGGCGAATACGGGAAAGCCGTCGCGCTTCTTGACGCCGCGCAAGGGCAGGCAGATGTGGAGTGGATTACACACGACATGCGCGTATCCCTCTGCGGCGTATATTCAAACGCCTGTATCGGCTATGCGGAAACCGGGGATAACGACGCTGCCGTCCGGCTTTACAGTAGGCTCAAGGCCGTGGCGGACGCCACTGTGAACAACCGCGACGCATATGCAGCGGCGGACGAAATGCGCCTTGCGACGCGGGACTATATCGCGGTATTCGCAAAGGAAGGGTTCGACGATACCGCGGCACTCAGACAGCATATTGAAAAAGCGAGGACCGAGTATGAACGCGTCATCTACCATTATGCGCTAGCAAGGTTGTGCGAGCGGGTCGGCCAACAGAAGGAGGCCGACCGCAGTTACCGGTACGTGGCTGCAAATGGCAATACGTTCGCCTGCGCCGCCGCGGCGAAAGCCCGGCTCAGGGAGCGGGGCATCACGCTGAAAAAAGAAGACGCAGGGTTTTGACGTGCCTGCGCCGGAATGTTTCATCAGATAATTTATGCCGTTACCAGCGAAATGACCTCGGCGCGCGTCTTGCAGGCAAGGAGCGCGCGCAGGTTGTCTTCATTTGCAAAGAAGCCCATCAGCGCGGGAAGCAGTTTGACGTTGTCGTCCATTTTGCGCATGGTCAGGCAAAGTATGACGGAAACCGAAATCTCCTCGTCCCGGTCGCCCATGTTGCGGAATACGACGGGCTTCCTAGGGATGGCGATCGTCACGGCCACTTCGTTGATGTGTTCGGGGTAGGTATGCGGTATGGCGAGGTTGATTTCGCCTATGGGAAGGCCGGTGGGATACTCGTTTTCGCGCTGGAGCAGCGCCTCGTAAAACGTATCCTTGGCGACGCCTTTTTCCATGAGCACTTTTGCGATATTGTAAAGCACCTCGTCCCTTGTTTCGCCTTCCACTCCCAAAAGCACAAGGTCTTCACGCACCTTGTCTGCAAACGGAACCTGTTCTCGCATTCGTAGCCCTCCAATCAAGCGATCCTTCTGATGTTTGGATATAATAATAGTATTCTGGCAAACCTAACATTCAATACAATGCGTTTCAAACTGCCGGCCTGAAGGGGAACCGATATTACAATGCCGTTTTGTTTTCGCTTCCGTTCGGCAAGCCTTATCGGGTGAAACGACTGCGGCAATGTGCATCCGTGCAGCGCAGCAGCCATATAAACCGTAACTTATAAGTTTCATGCGAAACACATTGTATCAGAAAGGAGAGTGCAGCGCAAGAACCAAAGAATGATTAAATTATGCACAATTTAGAGCTTTACAATTGCATATTCCCCAAATAATAAGTTTCGCTTGACATGGTAATTGCTTATGCTATAATTGAACAAAAGCAAAACGAAACACAATTATCCCCTCAACCAAGAAAGAACAAAAGCAAGCAAAACAATAATGATCCCCCACTGTGCATTACGGCTATGCTCTTAGAATTATCGGTGAACTTCAAATTTTCCATCAGGAGGTACTTCATAATGGCCGGTAACGTAAAAAATATTCTGATTTCCTGCGGCACGGGCGTTGTAACAAGCACGCTCGCCACAAACCGCCTGAGCAAAATGCTCGACGAGCGCGGATACAAGGGATTGTATAAGACGACCCAGTACAAGATCGCGGAGCTTGCCTCCAAGGACGAGGGGTTCGATGTCATCGTCCACACCACCACCGTTCCCAGCTACTTAAAGACGCCCTGCGTCAATGCGCTACCGCTGGTCACCGGCGTGGGCATGGATCAGGTTGCGGACCAGGTTATCGCCATCTTGTGGCCGAACGGGAAATAAATAAGGATCTTACCGCAGGGCTGATCGGGAGCCGGTCCTTGCGCGTTTGAGCAAAAGCAAATACAAAGAAATCTTAGGGGGGTTACTATGGTAGATGCAATTTTAAGCGTATTCAAATTTATTTCCGACCTAGGCGTATCGGTCATGATGCCCGTCATCATGCTCATATTCGGCCTTATTCTGGGCGCCCCGTTCGGGAAGTCCCTGCGCGCGGGCCTTACGGTCGGCGTAGGCTTCATCGGCCTGGGCCTGGTTACGGGTCTGCTGAGCAGCAGTCTGGGGCCTGCCGTTCAAGAAATGGTGACGCGCTACGGACTGACGCTGGATGCTGTGGACATCGGCTGGGTTGCATCCGCGGCCATAGCGTTCGCGTCCCAGGTCGGCACGTTCATCATCCCCATTGGCATCATTGTGAACGTTGTGATGCTGCTCACCAAGACCACGCAAACCATCGACGTGGACATTTGGGATTATTGGCATTTCGCCTTCACCGGCGCGATCGTGCAGAGCTACACCGGCAGCCTCTGGATGGGCATCGTGGCCGCGGCGCTCAACATGGTCATCATCATGGTGTTGGGCGACTGGAGCGCCCCCGGCCTTGAAAAGTACAACGGCCTCCCCGGTATCTCCCTGCCGCACGGTTTCACCACCGCGTTTGTTCCTTTCGCCTATCTCTTCTGCAAGATCATAGACAAGATCCCAGGCCTCAACAAGGTCAACGTGGATATGGAAAAGATCCAGAAGCGCCTAGGCATCTTAGGCGAGCCCATACTCATCGGCCTGGTGTTCGGCGTCATACTCGGCATACTGGGCGGTTATAACGTCATCGCCGTTCTCCAGCTGGGCATGAGCCTCTCCGCGTGCCTGGTGCTCATCCCCAAGATGGCGGCCTTGCTGATGGAAGGCCTCATCCCCGTTTCCGACGCCGCGCAGGAATTCATCTCCAAGCGCGTCAAGGGCGGCGGTAAACTCTATATCGGCCTCGACTCCGCCGTCGGTATCGGCCACCCCATCTGCATGACCTCCGCGCTGATACTCGTTCCCGTCAGCGTTCTGCTCGCAGTCATACTCCCCGGCAACCGCGTGCTCCCCTTCGCCGACCTGGCGGTTATCCCCTGGATGTTCGTCCTGTTCATCCCCGCCGCCAAGGGCGACTTCCTGCGCAGCCTGATTTCCGGCTTCTTCACGCTCATCATCATGCTCTACTGCGGTACCGACATGGTGGATATGTTCGTGAAGGCGGCCGTGGCGGCAAACCCGGCCTCCTATGCGAACGCCGGCAACTTCTCCAGCCTGTGCGACGGTTCCAACCCCCTGACCTGGGCGATCTTCCGTATTTCCGGCCTTGGCTGGCTCGGCATCGGCATCGTCGCGGTCGTCGCGATTGCAATGGCTGTCATCAATCGCCGCAAGATACTCAAGGAAAGCGTCGCCGCTCAGGCGTAAGCGCATTGACGGTTTGCTCCCCATACTGCCGCCCGGCTTCAGGCCGGGCGGCAGTTTCCTAAGAGCGGTTTCCCAAAGAAAGGAAAGTGGCTAACATGCAGAAAACGTATGTTTACGAGCCCAAGGGCTATCGGTTCCGGATCGTCATCGTCGGCTATATCATGATCGCCTTCGCCGTGGCGTGCATCGTCCTGTATGCGCTTGAGCCCACGCAATATATTTATCTCTTCGCCCTAGCCGCCGCGGTCTACGGCGCGCTCAATACGTTCGTATTCAAGAGCAATCCCAGGGAGGTGGTGATCGACAACGAAACGATCTCCTTCGTCTCCTTTGGGGAAGCCAAATATAACATCGGTAGGCTGAAAACATTCAACGCGCGTGAGTTTGCGAACGCCCAGTTCTATATCCGCGTGGAGGAGGAGGGCGGCAAGCGCGGCCGATACTGGGTTCAGTATTATTACTTTGAGGACCGCGAGGAGCTTGTAAACGAGCTGTACTGCATCGAAAAACGCGTGCACCCCAACAGCCTGAAGTTCCGCGGCCGGGAGAACATGTTCAATGTCCGGCCCTGCTATGTGCGGAAGCCGGACCCGGAGCAGGAATTGGAGATCGATCCGTTTTTTCAAAATTAGCTTGAAACGGAATATGGAGTACTGGAATACAGAGGATGCAGGAGGCAATGATGTACGAGCAGCAGAAACAGGAGATCATAAAAACCGGTATATCGCTAGACTGGTACGGCCTGATTGCGCTTTCCGGCGGCAATGTCAGCGCGCGCACGGAAAATGGGGATATCCTGGTCACCCCGTCCGGCATGATTTATTCGGACATAGCGCCCGACGACGTGCTGGTGATGGATATTGAAGGCAACATCATCGAAGGCGCGCGCAAGCCCTCCGTGGACACCAAGGCGCTTTTGTATATATTCAAACATCGGCCGGACGTGAACGGCGTCATTCATACGCACCAGCCCTATGCCACGGCCATAGGTCTTGTGCAGGACGAATTCCCGGTGGTGGTGACCACGCTCGCCAATGCCACAAAAGGCCCCGTCAAGGTCTGTCCGTTTAGCTCGGCGGCGAGTCTGGAAATGGGCGTTGAGACGGTCAACAATTTGGGGGACCAACTCGCCGTCATATTGAAGCACCACGGCGTGATGGCGGTGGGAAAATCCCTGAAGGAGGCGCTTTACGCCTGCGTCTATCTGGAGGAGGCGGCAAAGACCTACCTCATCGCAAAGGCGGCGGGCAACGTGGCTTCCATGACGCCCGCGCAGGTGGAGCAGGCCGTGAACGTATTCAGGTACTATGGCCAGGGCACCGCCGAAGTACCCGACGAGATCACAAAAAAGGTATAAGAAGACGTATCCCCATGTCAATCAAATCTGGCGGCATGCGCGTCAAATTTGTGGAAAAAAGTGCGCATGATGCACTTTTACCTACGGAAACTATAAGGTCCGTGGGGCTTTATATGTGGGCTTTATATGCCCAGAAGCTGCTTTTTCTTGGCACGGAATTCCTCCTCGGTCAGTATGCCCTCGTCCCTGAGGCGGTCGAGCCTGCGGATTTCCTCCGTATAATCGGGGCCACCCCCGGCGGAAGACTCCGACCTCCGGGGGCGAATTTCTCCAAGTTTTTTTAAGATTGCGTCCGCGCTGCCTTTTAAGGAGCGAAAAATAAAATTGCCGGATTTTGTGGGTGTGATTAGAAGGGGAATGAACAGCTCCCGCGGCGGGTCGCCCGCGATAAGCAGCCGTATCTTCATGGCCGTGGCCACGTACTCGCCGGAGGGGACCACGGAAAATGCCCGCGCTACGCCGCCCCGGCCCATGCTGCCCTGCTCTTCGATATATTCATAACCGAGGATGTCATCATATGGAACCGATTCCCCGCAGCTTATGAGCAGCATGCGCCGCGCGTAATCGTCGAACGCAGCAAAATTGCCAAAGGACTGCGTCGCTCTAAATTCCGGCGGCATAGGCTCGGCTCCCCCTTTTTTACCTCGGTGTAACATCAGTATAGGGGCTGCCTTCATTGTATGTCAAGAAATGTTTGGAATAACCGGGTTTCGTTTTTGGAAAAATAAAAGTAAAGTGTTTTGTTTTACTTGACATACGGGGCTATTATGCTACAATATGAAAGTAAATCGAAATTGACAAGCTTGGATCGCAAGCCCATCTGCGGCAGGCGCTTAGGCCAGAGTTCCAACCAAAACGGATTTGGAGAATAAGTAAGATGAGACAGATGGAAGAACGCCACCAGGTAATCCTGCAGCGTCTTCAGCTCAACGGAAGGGTCTATGTGGCGGATTTAAGCCACGAGCTGGAAATCTCGGAAGTTACCATACGAAAGGACCTCAAGGAGCTTGAAGAACGCGGGGCGCTCAGGCGCATCCACGGCGGCGCTTCCAAGCTTACCAAGGTGGCCATGGAGCTTACTCTGGATGAAATGCGCAAGATCAATGTGGAAGAAAAGCGCGCCATTGCAAGGGAAGCGTATAAATTCGTTTCGGATAACGACGTCCTGCTGCTGGACGCCTCCACCACCAGCGGCGAGCTTGCCTATTTATTGCGGGACGGAACCAAAAAGGGCATCACCGTCATTACGACGGCGTTGCATATCGCCTGTGAGCTGGTCCCGTGTGAACACCTGGAGGTGGTGCAGATCGGCGGGAACATCCGGCGCACGCTGTATACCGCCATGGGTCCGCTCGCGACCACCGCGATACGCAGCCTGCATGTGGACAAGGCCTTTATCGGCGTAAACGGCATAGACGCGAAGATTGGCTACACCACTCAGAACTTGCTCGAGTGCGAGCTCAAGCGGTGTATGATCGAGTCCGCCAGCCAGTCGTTCGTATTGGCTGACTCAAGCAAGATCGGTATCGTGCGTCTGGGCGTCGTGTGCCCGGTGGGCAACGTGGACTTTTTGATCACGGACGGCAGAATAGAGCCGGAAACGCGCAACGAGCTGGAACGCACGGGCGTGGAACTGGTAGTGGCGGAACTATAGCACGCTGCACGGCGTTTATTTCAATAGATCAGATGAAAGCAGAGACAGGACGGAGGACCCAAAACACATGATAAAGGGGAACCCGGTATCCCCGGGGATTGCGATTGGTGAAGCGTATCTTTTCAAACCCTTTGTTCCGGAGATCAGCTTAGAAACCATCCCGCAGGACCGGGTGGAAGCGGACATACAAAAATACCGCGGCGCGAAAAAAGCCGCGGAAGCGGAGCTTAAAAACATCATATCCCGCCTTCAAAAGGACGACCCGGACAAGGCGAACATATTCGTGGCGCACCAGGCAATACTCACCGACGTCACCATGGAAGAGGAGATCGTGGCGATGGTGACGAACCGGCTCTGCTCCGCCGATTACGCGATCGCGGAAGTGTACGACCGTTACGTCGCGATATTCGAAAATCTGGAGGACGAACTCATACGAGAGCGCGCGGCGGATTTAAGGGACGTAAGAAACCGCCTGCTGCGCTGCTGGGCGGGCGTGGAGGAAAAAAATCTCGCGGCGCTGGAGCGGGACGTCGTCGTCGCGGCGGAGGACCTTCTCCCCTCGGATACCGCCACGCTCGACCGCAAGCGGGTGCTCGCCATCCTCACGGAGGCGGGCGGCCCCACCTCGCATTCCGCGATCATCGCGAGAAGCTATGAAATACCGGCGGTGCTCGGCATCTCCAACGTGCTCGCCCGCCTCAGGCAGGGCGGCACGGTCATCGTGGACGCGCTGCAGGGCGTCGTCATCGTTGACCCCACCCCGGAAGAACTGGACGAATACGAAAAGAAGCTTGCAGCCTACCGCGCAAAGGCGGCCGATACCAAAAAGTATTTGGATGCCCGGCCGCTCACCGCCGACGGTGTGCGCGTGGACGTGCAGCTCAACATCGGCTCCGCCGGAAAGGAGGAGCTCGACGGCAGCCGCTATACGGACGGCGTGGGCCTGTTCCGCACGGAATTCCTTTACATGGGCCGCGCGCAGCTTCCCACCGAGGAAGAGCAGTATATTACCTACCGCAGGGCGCTTGAAACCTACGGGGACCGCCCCGTGATACTCCGCACGCTCGATATCGGCGGGGACAAGCAGTTAAAAAGCATGCAGCTTCCGAAGGAGGACAATCCGTTCTTAGGCAACCGCGCGCTCAGGCTTTGCTTTACGCACCCGGCGCTGTTCCGCACGCAGCTTCGCGCGGCGCTGCGCGCCAGTGTCCACGGCAACCTCTGGATCATGCTGCCCATGGTGGCGAGCCTCGATGATATCCGCCGCGCCAAGGCCGTGATAGAGGAAGTCAAAGCCGAACTCACAAAGGAAAACATTCCGTTCTCAGAAACCTACAAGCTGGGCATCATGGTGGAGATCCCCTCCATCGCGCTCATTGCGGACCTTGCGGCCCGGGAGGTGGATTTTGCGTCCATAGGCACCAACGACCTCTGCCAGTACATGACCGCGGTGGACCGCATGAACCCTGCGCTGACGGAGTATTATCAGAGCTACCACCCCGCCATGTTCCGCCTGATCGGCTTCGTGGCGGAGCAGTTTGGGCGCTTCAACAAGCCTGTGGGCGTGTGCGGCGAGCTGGGCGGGGACCCGCTGGCCGCCGCCGTATTGGTGGGCCTTGGCATACGCAAGCTGAGCATGAGCCTCGCTTCCGTCGCCCCCGTCAAAAAACTGCTGTCGGGCCTTACCATACAAAAGGCGGAAAAGATCGCGGAAACGGTGAAAACGCTTTCCACCGCGAATGAAGTGGAAGCGTACCTGAAAACCGAGCTTTCCGCACTTTATTAAGGCAACCGAGCGTGCGCCGGCCCGCGCAGCAATAGTTTCAGCACACAACCTGAGGAGGAGAACCATGTACACAAAGTCCACCGTCGTCAAAAACGCCACAGGGCTCCACGCCCGCCCCGCGTCCGATTTTGTGGCCGCGGCCAACAAATTTGCTTCCATGATCACCATTCGCCGGACGGACGGCGAGGGGATGGGTGTGAACGCAAAATCCATCGTGCTGCTGCTTTCCCAGGGCTTCTGCCAGAACGAAGAGGTGGAGATCTGCGCGAAGGGCGACGATGAAACGGAAGCAGTGGATGCTCTCATCGCGCTCATCGATTCCGGATTTGGTGAATAATGACACGGCCCGCCGCCGCGGGGCGTTTGCCGATTTGTACAAACAGTTCTCGGATATGCTGCGGCGGCAGCGTATTATTTTTCGTATTTTTTACCCATTTCTCTGTAAATCAAGTTGACTTTGGTTAAGATAA
>DATMXR010000060.1:0-4267 GCA_035561315.1 Feifaniaceae bacterium | reverse complement strand
CTGTGGGTTCAGCGGGGGCCGCCGTGGGCTCGGCGGCGGGCGCGGGTTCCGCGGGCGTGGCCGCGGGCTGCGTGCAGCCTGCAAAGAGCGATACGATCATAAGAAGAACCATCAGAATGCCGAGCGACTTTCTCATATTGTTTTCCTCCTCATAATAATTGGGCGTCTGCGCCGCCTTGCCCGCCCGCGGGAACTGCGTTGGGCGTTTTCGGCACGGAGAATGCCGCCCATGCGGGCTTGGGGGCGCAAATGAGTAATCGGTTTGGGGCTTTGAATTCAGAAAGCGTTTTTGGGGGAAACCCGGGCGTACTTGCCCGCAAAGCTGAAGATAAGCGGCGCGTCTTATAAGACCATTTGGTTTCTACTATAAAGAGTATACGTATTATGTTCGGAAAAACATATAACAATTTTCAGAAAAATATTATAATATTGATATGCTGATGTCGAATATCAAAAAAGGGGGCGTCCGGTATGACGGATATCCGCTCCAGGCTCATGCGCACCTATCATTACGCGACGGGGCTTAGCATCGAATGGTATGAAGACAATGAACCGCGCCGGGCCCTGCCCGCGGACGCAAGCTCTGTGGGCGTGCTGCTGCTGGGCGGCACCAGGCTTTCCGCCCTCCCTCCCTTTGCCGGTGAGCTTTTGCGCGCGCAGTACGTAAACACGCGCTACCGCGAACGGTTCATCTGCCTGCGGCTTAATGAAAAGGAGCTGCTGCTCGCGGGCCCGACGCTTGCTGAGCCCATGAGTGAAACGGCCGTTCTCCGGCTGATCCGCAGCGAGGCGCTCCCCATATGGCTCAAGCCCTCCTTGGTGGAATACTATTCGTCGCTGGCCGTAGCGGACGACAACCGGTATTATTACTCCGGAAAGCTTCTGGAGGACCTGTGCGGCGCCATGGAACCCGCGGCGGCGCAATTTGCAGCGCCCGCGGACGACGGCATACAGAAAAGCTATTTTGAAAACACATACGGCTACCGCATGAAGCAGTTCCAGCACCCGCCCTACGCGCTGGAACAGGAGATCTGCCGCCTGATCGCCAACGGGGATAAGGAAAACTCCGCGAACATACTCGCGGAGATCAATGCCGCGCCGCGCGCCCTGCTTGCGCCCGACCCGGTGCGCTCGCTCAAAAACTCGCTCATCGCAAGCTGCACGTTCATGACGCGCGCGGCGATATCCGGCGGCGTTTCCCCGGACGAGGCGTTCACGCTGAGCGACGCGTTCATACAGCGCATGGAAGATTGCGCCGCGATCGAGCAGCTTCTCCCGTTCGAGGGGGAGATGATCCGCGTGTTCACCGCCCGCGTCAATCAATTATGCAACGCCAAATATTCGCAGACGGTGCGTCAGGCCATGACGTATATCGAAAACCACCTGAGCGAGCCGATGCGGCTTAGCGAGATCGCGGAGCATGTCTATGTGAACCCGCATTACCTGTGCGGGCTGTTCAAAAAAGAAACGGGGGAATCGCTTTTTCCCTATATCCAAAGGAAGCGCGTGGAGGAATCGAAATCCTTTATCCGGTATAGCAGCAGCACGTTCGCGGAGATCGCCGCGTTTTATCAGTTTTGCTCACAGAGCCATTTCGGGGAGGCGTTTAAAAAATACACGGGGATGACCCCCGGCGCATACCGCAACCAGTTCCGCTAAAAAAGAAGGGGATGCAATGAAAAAGATCGCATTCCTCTTAGCTGACGGTCACTTCGTACACCGGCCTTGTTCCAATGAGCTTTTTAGCGGCCCCGGGAAGCTTCCCCGCCTGCCTGACTGTGATCGTTACGCCATCCCAGCTTTGGCCGTAAAGCTCCTTGAGGGCCTGCTGATCGAAATCCAGAGATATGATGGCGCCGCTTATCTTAACCCGCCTGGCCCCGGCGTCGATGAGACTTTTCAGCGTGGCCCGGGGCAAAACAATCCCCAGGGATTTTACCGTATCCGGCAGATCAAAATCAATTGAAATACCGATTCCGTTTGCCGTCCTGCCTTGTATTTTTCCATCATTCCGAGCTTTTACGGCGGCATCCTCCACCTCCTTCTTTGAGATTGAAGCTGTTCCGTGCCCGTTCGCGTCCACTGCCGGGGTGACGCTGAATCCGGCGACAACCGGCAGATCCGGCTTCCTGTCAGGCCGGATGGCGCCCCTGGCGGTGCTGCCCGGCTCACCGCCGGGGTTGCCGCCAGTTCTGCCGTTGACGGTCACACGAATCCTCACGTCCAGCGGGACGCTGTTCGGATTCATTACACCGCTGGGCAGAGTCAGCGTCCCGTCTACCGTAAAGGTCTGCTCGCTGGTGCCTGCCGCATCATAGGAACTGGAAGCCATGTCCCATGATACCGTCCCCGTTAAAATAGCAGGTTTTCCCGCTGCCGTCAGCGCCGATGTCCTGCCAGCCGGGCTACGTCAAAGCCGCTGATGCGCGGCATTCTCAAATAAGTGTACACCGCGTCTACCGGATGGTTAAATGCGTACTGCACGGCGCTCATCCCATCGTTATGGGGAATGATTTCAGCGCCCGGATACACCGTTTCAAGCGCGCGGAGCAAGGATTTCGCATCATCCCTGTCTGAATAGACCATAAGAATTTGCATCCTTCCGCCTCCTTTAAAGCCCATTATAAAAAGCAAAGCGCAACAAAAGCGCAACAAAAAAGCCCGGTTCTTGAAAAAACCGGGCCTTTTACAAGAATTTTACCGATTTTGATCGAACAGGGAAACCGAAAATTCCGCCCAACTGAACGGGAGCAGGTAATCATGGCGGTAGCTGTTGACCGCCTGCGGATCGCCCTCCAAAAAGCGATAGCTGTCGCAGTCGAGCTTTTCGGGGTCAATGGCAAGGCTGTTATGCCTTTTGATTAAGATATCCTCGATCCCCGCCTCATGCAGCGTGGCTTTCAGCTCTGTGACTACGGTCCGCAGATAGCTTTTCTGCGATTGACTCCCCGCCTCATCCTCCCACAAAACGGCGCAGGCCTCCGCCATGGTCAGGCTGGCCCCCCTGCGGTCGATCAGCAGAGCAAGCAGCTCCTTTGCCTTGCTGCGCCGGAACTGGAGCGGCCTTTCATCCGCGAACACCTCAAAGCCGCCGAAGGTCTGCACCCGCGCTTTCTTCCCCGGCGGAGCCCCCTCGCCGTAGAGGAAGGTCAGCTCCCGCCGTATATCCTCTGCCAGCGCGGGCTTCATCAGGTAGCCGGTGGCGTGGAGCCGGAACGCGTCCACCGCGTACTGCGCATGGCTGGTCACGAAGATAATATGGATGTCCGGCTGTAGGTCCTTTAGCTGCTTGGCAAGAACAAGGCCGGAGGTTACGCCCATCTCAATGTCCAGAAACGCCACATGGAAGGAAGCATCCTTTGCCTGCTCCAGCGCCCTGCCGGGGGAGGAAAAGGGAAGGATCCCGCAGCTCGGCGCGGCTTCCGCCAGGGCTTGCTGCAGATCCCGCAGAGCCATCGGCTCGTCATCCACGATCAGAAATTTGATGGCGTTTCACCTCTTTGGTATAGTGATGATTACGGTCGATCCCGTACCCGGCGTACTGAAAAATTCCAGCGTGCCGCCGCACAGGGAGAGCAGGCGCTTGCGGACATTGGCAATCCCCACATGGCTGCGGCTGCCCGCTTCGTCCGGCAGAGAGGAAAAGCCCACGCCGTCGTCGGATACGGTAACCACATAAGAAGTATCGGTTTCTTCGGAACAAATCTTAACCGTACCGCCGACTTCACGCCGGAGGATGCCGTGGCGCACGGCGTTTTCCGCAATGGGTTGGAGAGTCAGCGGGGGGATCGAAAAATCCTGTGCCATGATTTCATATTCTACTTGGAGCCGTTCCCCGAACCGCCGCCGCTCCAGATTGAGGTAATGCCGGACATGACTCATTTCCTGTTCAAAAGGAATAGGCGCTTTGTTGGTCAAAGACTCCATGTTGGCGCGCAGGAACCTGGAGAAATCCCCGATGGCGTCCTTGGCCTCCTTGGGGTCAAGCTCGCAGAGCTGCCGGATAGTGGTCAGCGTGTTGTAAAGGAAATGGGGCTGTATCTGGCTGAGCATGATGCTGATCTGCGCCTCCGTCAGTTCCTTTTCCTGCTGTTCCATGCGAAGCTCCCGCTTCGATTGGATGTTGATAAAGATAATCAGGATCGAGGCGGTCGCCCCCACATTCACCAGCGCAATGCCGAAATTGAAAATCTGGATCAATTCCGTTATGGAAATGAAAAAGATGTAACTGAACAGAAAAAGAACATCCCTTCTGTTGATTTGCCTG
>DATMXR010000059.1:0-4454 GCA_035561315.1 Feifaniaceae bacterium | reverse complement strand
GTGCTGCGCACTTGATGCGTTGGCAGAATTCGGGTATAATTATTTTGTATAGTAAACGTCGGCTGATTGTCAGGAGGTTATAAAGGATGAAAGAGCGAAAGGTATCTGAGGCAGTGATTAGGCGGTTGCCCAGATATTACCGCCAACTCGAACTTCTCAGCGCGGAGAATGTGGAACGCATTTCCTCGAGCGAACTGGCACAGCGCATGGGGCTCAATCCCTCCCAGGTTCGTCAGGACCTCAACTGTTTCGGCGGCTTTGGCCAGCAGGGGTACGGCTACCCCGTGCAGAACCTGCACAAGGAGATCGCCAGCATATTGGGGCTGACACGCAGCTACCGCCTCGTGATCGTAGGCGCAGGCAACATCGGGCAGGCCCTGGCCAAGTACGAAGGGTTCGCGCAGAAAGGGTTCGAAGTGATCGCGCTGTTCGACGTGGACGAAAATCTCGTCGGGCACACGGTCAACGAAAAGCCCATCCTGCCCGCGGAGCAGCTGAGCGGCTTCATCAGGGAAAACGATGTGGACATCGGCATCATCACCGCCCGGCGCAGGTCCGCCCAGGAAATCGCGGATACCATGGTAAACGCGGGCATCCGCGCCATATGGAACTTTGTTCCCATAGACGTGACGGCGTCCGTCCCCATTGAAAATATCCAGCTGAGCGACAGCATGTTCGTGCTTTCCTACCGGCTGAAGTCTCTGGAGGACTGATCCCGCGCAAGTCAATTCAAAATCAAAAGAGAGGGCAGACAGCGCCATGCTGTCTGCCCTCTCTTTTAAGACCTGCCTACCCCTTGATAAATCTCAAAATCTTTTTGGGATTTGCTTCGGGATTTAACGCGTAAATCCGCTCCGATAGTTTTTCTATGGCTTCCCGCTCGTCTATGCTGCCCGCCTGTTCAAACACATCCAAACCGAAGTAGCGTTCCGCCGTGCAGAATACCGTGGAGGACCAGCCGTACTCTTCGCCCTTTTTGGAAAGCTTTTGTTGCCTTCCGCACATCGTCAGATACAGCTTCATCTGAAGCTCCACCAGGGCCTGGTCGAATTTGGAGGCATCCTCCTTTGAAAATCCGCCGATCTTCTTGATGGCATGGACCGGCAGCGCCTCATGCTCGGTTACCACGTCATAAATCCGCCTGGCATAGCGGCTGACGGCGCCATCCGCATATTCGTCCGCAAGCTCCCTGCCGCCGCGCCTTACCGCCAGAAAATACGGGTACCATTCTTTTGTGATGTACCCGCTCTTTTTAAAAAACAGCTTGGCGTAGGCGATATCGCCGCGCTCGTTCAGCACCCGCATGCGCCACTCCCACGGGTCGGTTTCCGGATCGCCGGTATGCCAGCGGACGGGAGTCTCATAGGGCGGCAGCTCGTCCCAGCTCCATGGAACCACGGAATAAATCCCCTCGCTGTTCCCGCCGCCCATGGAAAACCCCGCATCGAGCAGTGCTTTTACAAAGTCGCTATAGTTTTTTATCATCGCATCCCCCAATCGGAAATCGCGCGGGGCGCTTTTTTTAAAGTGGGACGGCCTACAACTGCGCGCCCTGCTCCTGCTCCTCCTTCATTTCCGAGAACAGTATGGCTTCGCGCGGGTCGTCCATCCACAGGCGTTCCATGTTGTAATATTTGCGCTCATCGGGAATGAACATGTGTACGAGTATATTTGAAAAATCCAACACGATCCATCTGCCTTGGGCATAACCTTCCCTGCGCCGCAGCGTGAGATCGAAGCCCGGGGCCTTTTCCTCCACTTCGTCGCAGATCGCTTTCACCTGGGGGACGGCCCGCCCGCTGCAGATAATGAACCAATCCGCTATGATGGTTTTATCCTCCACGTGAATGGCGATGATATCCTGCGCTTTTTTGTCATAGAGCACCTTGCACAAGGCAAGAACCTGTTCTTTTGCTTCCAAACGGACATCTCCTTTCTTTTTATAGGCTGTGTTGATTATCCTCGAGTTCCTTAAGCGCCGCAAGGGAGCGTTCATCCACGCTTTGCCCCCGCGCGCGCACATAACCGATACAGTCTTTCAGGCATTCAAGCATCGCGGCGTTAAGGTCCAAAAACGCCAGCGCCCGGAGCCGTTCAACGCCCGGAAACTCCCTGCCGGGCTCTATCATATCCGCCACGTATATGATCTTGTCAAGCTTTGTCGCCCCTTGGCCGGACGTCGTATGCAGCCTGATGGCGCGCAGCACCTCTTCATCCGTGACGCCGTAGCGCGTGCGCGCAAGGCGTTCCCCCGACGCCGCGTGGGACAGCGCGCCGGAGTCCGAACCGCGCGCGCAATCGTGCAGCAGCGCCGCCAGCCGCGCCTTTTCAGCGTCCGCGCCGTAGCGGTCGGCAAGCGCTATCGCCGTACGCACGACCCCCATGGTATGCCTGTACCTATTCCTATTCAACGCGGCGCGGCAATCTTCCTGCATCCGCTTGAGGGGAGCCGGAAGATAGAGGCCTTCTTCGCAGATATACGTTTCCACGGCGGGCGGCACAAGCCCGTTTATGGGCAGCGCGTCATAGACGCGGTCCCGCACCATTGTGGAGGATACGGGCGGCACCGCAATGTTTAAAGTCTCGATCCGGGCGCCGTATTCCGACCGGAAACGCTCCGCCGCTTCCTCATCCCCGGAGTCCTGCCCCTGCCGTTTTACGCCGACGATCGTAACAAGGCGCATCAGTTCTTCCGCGCGGCTCCAGGCAGGGATGTCGTTTAGGAGGTCGCTGCCCACGATCACATAAAAACCGTCCTGCGGAAAGCGCCTTTTCAGCTCAGTTACCGTGTCCACAGTGTAGCTTTTTCCCCCGCGGGCGATCTCGATATCCGATACCGAGACGCCGCTGAGCCCCTCCGCCGCAAGGCAAACCATTTTGTACCTGTGTTCCGCGCTGACGTGCCCGTCCACTTCCTTGTGCGGGGGGTCCGCCGCCGGGATCAGCAGCACCGTATCAAGCCCCAGCGCCAGGCGCACGTCCTGCGCCATTTGGATATGCCCCTGATGTATGGGGTTGAATGTCCCGCCCAGTATCCCGACGCGACGCGGGGCTGCATGCATGCTTGTCTCCTCTTAAGCGGCTGTTTCCGAAAATAAGGAATGGAACGCAAATAAAACGAACCGGCCGCCGTATTCTTTACACATATTATACACCAAAATAATGGTTCGGCGCATACAAATCCGCACTTAGGCAAGAATCAGCGCAGAAACCCGATCCATACAAAGGAGGGATACGCATGGATAAGGAGCTGAAACGGTACTACAAGCAGCGCCAGCACGGCGGGCGCGGCGCCGCGGCGAGAGTCGCGGACGGCGTCGTGCTCCGCGTTGTATTCGCGGCGGGCTGTTACCTGTGGTTCCGGCACAACGTAGCAAACGAGATGGTCGTCATACTGCTCACCGCGCTGACCACGTTTTTATTCCTTGTCGCGATGCGGCTTTACCGCCAGCTTTCCTTTGATAAATTTGTGCAAAAGGAAAAGGAGCGGCTGACGGACGTGGTGCTGTGCGAGCGGCTCATGCTGCTGCCCGAGGAGGAATTTTTCGCGCTCAGCCGCCGCATCGTGGAGCTTCTGCCGGGGTTTGAAAACGCGCATCTTACCTGCATACAGCGCGCTTCCCAGCTTGGGGAGGACGATATTTTAGCCGCCTTCCACGCGGCGCAGAAGGAAGGCGCAGAGCAGATGGTGCTCATCAGCCTGTCAAATTGCCGTGACCAGGCGCTTGCGCTCCTTGGCCGCCTGCCCGTACGCGTGGAGCTTGTCCCCATCCCCATGCTTTTGCGCATGGCGCGGCAGCTCGAAGGCTACGCCGTGACCGACGAGGATGTGGAAACGCATATCCGCAGCCTGATGGGCGCGCAGCGCGCGCGCAGGGAGCGCATGCAGGCGGAGCCTTTCGGGGCGAAGCACGCGAAAAAATACCTCGTCTGCGCCGTTGTGCTCACGCTTTCTTCGTTCATCACGGGGTATGCGCTCTACTACCGGCTGCTCGCGGGCGTATGCCTGCTGCTGTCTGCGACGTCCTTTGTTTTGAACCGGCCCAGCGCCTCGGGCGCGGCGGAACAGGCGCAATAAAAAATTGCGGGAGGAAAGGGATATTGGAGGTATGTACGGCGCGCGCGCCGTACATGATAATAGCGTGCCGGGGATGGTTCCCCCATACGCGAAAGGGAAAGGAGGGCGAGAAAACAAATGGCATACAACCAGAATAACCAGAACAACCAGAACCAGAACCAGAACCAGAACGATCAGAAGCAGCGCAACCAGCAGCCGCAGAAGCAGAACAATCAGGGACAGCAGAAGACAAAATTGCCCAACCAGAACCAGTACTGAACTGGCGTTGCGCAATGAAGAAGTTTGCGGCATTACTTGCCGCGCTCCAATCCAAAGGGTCAGCTCCTCTTTCGTAATACGCGACCCCGGTTCCAGGGCATGGCGGCTTATCGGCACC
>DATMXR010000058.1:0-19294 GCA_035561315.1 Feifaniaceae bacterium | reverse complement strand
GCAAAGGGGAGGGCCCTCCGCATGATAGATCCTTCGCTTGGCGCATTTATCGACAATCCGGATACCGTGAATTTTGTCGCCCGCAATTCACAGTATTTTATGGATTTTTTGGTCGCCAACCCGCAAATCGTGCCCTCGCAGCTGATTTCCGGGCGGTATCTGATCGTGTACGCCAACCGCAGCCAGGTGCCCGTAATCACGCAGGCGCTGGGCTCCGCGTTCATCAGCTCCCTTCCGCTGGTGATGGGGCTTTTAGATACCGCGGCGCTGGAAGCCGCGGGCATTTTGCAGGTGCAGGAGCAGCCCTATCTCGATCTGCAGGGCCGGGGCGTGCTGGTGGGCATCATCGATACGGGGATCGATTATACGCAGCAGGCGTTCATCAACGAGGACGGCACAAGCAAGATTTTGTACCTGTACGATCAAACGGTACGGGGCAACACGCCCGAAGGGTATTTTATAGGGACCGAATATACGCACGAGCAATTGAACCTCGCCCTGCAATCCGAAGATCCGTACAGCGTGGTGCCGCAGCAGGACCAGGTGGGGCACGGGACATTCCTGGCTTCCGTCGCCGCGGGCAGGCGCATCGGCGCAAACGTGGGCGCGGCGCCCGAGGCTGACCTGATCGTGGTGAAGCTCCGGCAGGCAAGCCAGTATTTCAGGGATCTGTTTCTTGTCCCGCCCGATCAGCCCAACGCGTACGAATCCACCGCCGTTATGATCGGCATCGAATACATTTTGCAGCGGGCGCGGGAATTGGGGCGGCCGGTTTCCATCTGCCTGGGCATCGGCACCAATTTCGGGAGCCACGACGGCTTCAGCCTGTTTGAAGAATACCTGGGCAGCATATCCATGCTGCGCGGGGTCTGCGTGAGCGTGGCGGCGGGGAACGAAAGCCAGGCCCGCCACCATACGCAGGGAAAGCTCGCCATAGCGGGGGAAGACCAGGATATGGACATCCGGGTGGGCGAAAACGCGGGGGACTTTTTGGTTTCCCTGTGGAACACGGCGCCCGACCGGTTTTCCGTGGCCGTTCGCTCCCCCACGGGAGAAATGGTGGGGCGGGTCCCGGCGCGCACGGGCACCACGCTCGAAGCGCGCCTTGTGCTGGAGCGATCCATCGTGACGGTGCAGTATTTTTTTCCGGTGGAAGGCAGCGGCGGGCAGCTGACAAACATCTCCTTCCGGTATCCGACGCCGGGCGTATGGACCATTATCGTCCACGGGGATATCGTGCTGGACGGGACCTATCACGCGTGGCTGCCCATGACGGGCTTTGTTTCCCGCAACGTGGAGTTTTTGACGCCCACGCCCTACTACACCATTACGGTTCCCGGCACGGCGTTCGGCATCATCACCTGCGGCGCGTACAACAGCAACAACAACAGCCTGTATACGCGCACGTCCTGGGGGCCGACGCGCCTGCCCATGATGTCGCCGGACCTTGTGGCCCCGGGGGTCAACGTATCGGGCCTGTTCCCCACCGGCTACGGCACGATGGAGGGCACGAGCGTCGCCGCCGCCATTACCGCGGGCGCGGGGGCGCTGATGCTGCAATGGGGCATCGTCAATGGCAACGACATCGCGCTTTCCACGTACCAGATCCGCGCCTATCTGATACGCGGCTGCAACCGGTCGGATACGCTGACATACCCCAACTCGCAGTGGGGGTACGGGCGGCTGAACCTGCTGCAAAGCTTCAACCTGATGCGGGAGCTGTAGCGGCTTTTTCGGGGCAGCAAAAAAGGGGGCGGCTGTGCGAAATCCTCGCACAGCCGCCCTTATATCAATGGTGGGGGCTGTTGGAAATTTCTCCCGCGGAGAAACGCCCGGGTTCTAAAAAGGGCGTCACTGGCGCCCTTTTTTGCCCCTTCGGCGACGGCCCGCAAGCCTAATGCCGGGGCGTATCCCGCCGAAGGCTCACCGAACCCGCTGCCGCGGCGTGCAATGAATCAATGCGCATGTATGCACCTAGCGCGACAGCCCCGGAAACTCCTGCTGGATCGCCACATACCCCGCGCGGCCCAGGCTCGCGATCAGTTCGTCGCGGTAGGCCCTGTCCTTTTCCGTGACGCCCTTGTAGATGTTCCCGCGCTCCTCCGGCGTCAGGTAGGAAAGGAACAGACGGCAGTTTTCCTCCGAGGTGGCGGCGGCGTCGTTTGAGGAGGACTCGCCGCCGCGCTTTTGCGCCGCCTGCAGGCTTTGAAGATACGTCCCGTACGCGTCCTGCGCGGAAGAGAACGCGAGCTGCCTTGTGCCTGCGTACGCATTCGCGTTGTGCATCTGCGCCTCCAGCGCGCGCTCCCGCTCCGCTTCCATCGCCTCCATCAGAAGCGAGGCCAGCGTGGCGGAATACTCCGCCTCCATCCGGGCGATATCGTCCGCCTCGTCGTCCAATTGCCGGTCCTTCATGTCCGTCAGATACGTGCTTCTCCCCATGCCGCGCGCCCAGGCGTCCACGTCGAGTGCCGCGGCGTTTTCTTTTGTGGCCTCCCTGCGCTCCGCGATGGCCGCGTCCATCTGCGGGCGCAGCGCGCTTTGTATCTGCGCCCGCAGCGCCGCTTCGGATTGCGGGGTATAGCTGACCTCCGGCACGGAAAGCATGGCCTGCATCTGCTGCATAAAGGCGTTTAATCCCTGGCCGTACTGCGCGGCGTAGCCGCCGCCTCCGTTCAGGCTCCGGTACGCCGCCTCCGTCTTGGGACCCCAGACGCCGTCCACCGTCAGGCGGGCGCCCGCGGCGTTTAATTGCCGCTGGACCGCTTTGACGTCGTTCCCGTCCATGACGCCCTCAGGGGGCGCGTACCCGTTCAAATAATAGTTTCCCATCGTTTCCCCCTATTCCACGTAGCCGGAGAGCCACTCCTCCTCGTACCGCTTCAGCTCCCGCTCCAAATACAGCTCCCACTCGCTTTTCGGCTGATCCGCATTCGGTTCCGGTTCCGGCGCGGCAGGCTCGGGGTCACTTTCGCCGCGCGGCCCGCCGGAAAAAAAATCGATGCGCGTGCCCGGCTTGATCCCGGCCAGGCTGCCGGTCTGCGCAAACTCCCAGCCGTTGCCGACATCCACATACATGCCGTTGGGGCTGATCTTCGCGCCCGCGGGGTAATAGAAGCCGTCGGTGCGCAGCAGCGCACCGTAATCCGTATAATTGTCTCCGTTCTTGGTATAGTAGCTGCCGGTATAGCCGTTGGACAGCTGGCCGTACTGCTTCGCGGCGGACGAGGCTCCGGCTCCGCTTTGCCCCGCTGCGCTTCCCGATCCGTTTCCTGATCCTTTGAATATCTTGAGCGGATCGGCGTTCGCGCCATAGAGCTTATCAAGCGCCGCCTGGGATTGCTTGCCCCACGCGCCGTCCGGCGTGACCCCCAGGTTGCGCTGCAGTTCACGCACTTCGGCGGTGCTCATCCCCGTAACGCGGTAATCGCTTTTGACTGCCATGCCGCCTCCTTATCCGCCGATGAGCGCGAGGATCTCCTCAAGCTCAAGCAGCTTTTGATACAGTATGGAAAAGTTCTGGTTCAGGTTGTTTTCGTTCTGCGCGATCTGCGTCTCGTATTCCTCCCGGCGCGTTTCGCGCCCTATCCGGCGCGGCAGCGCCACCGGGAACAGCGCCTGCACGCCCGTGGGCTTATATGGCATAGTGTCCTCCTTTCATAAAGCAAACGGCTTAAAAAAGCCGCAGGCTTTCTAAACCGCCCGCAGGCGGTGTTCAAACAGCAGCTGGACGCCGCCCAGTATGCGAAAGCGCGAGCCCGCCTCATTGGAAAATTGAAACGAAAGCGTGCGCCCCTCGTTTTTGAGCGGGATCTCCAGCACGTCGGTTTCATTTTCCGGCATAAGGCAGCGGTAGACGTGCAGGTTGCGGCCGATACGCGCATCCAGCAGCAGCACCGCGCCCTCTCCGCCGCCCATGCCCTCGCCGCGCAAGAAAAGCTCCTGGAGGTTTTTGATGCCGGGCTTGCTGTTCAGGTCCGTCAGCGGCGTCTTCCAGTAGGCGTCGATTGGCGCGCCGTCGTAATCCGGCCCTTCCTCAAAGCGGCAGACGATGCGGCTGTCGTTGATGAGGTAAAGCGTGCCGTCGTGCGCGCACAGATCGGATATTTGGAACCCGCGCCGTATCATGTACGCCTGGCGGGTCACGTCGTATACGATGAGCGCGTTGTCCATCGTCCTTGCAGTACCCAGATCGAGCGGGTCCCGCGCCTTTTCATAGGCGGTAAAGTAGAGCGTTTCCCCGCGCTTGGCGGCGCGGCAGTTGGAGGTGGAAGCGCCCGAAAGGAATGTGCGGATGCGCCGCGCGCTCATACTTTTCTGCGCCGTCTGCCCGTCGAAGAAAAACAGGCCCGCGCCGGTCATCCAGTAGGGAACGTCGCCGTACAGCGCGCAGGCGGCGTCCTGCATCTGCTCCACCTCCGCGTGGACGCGGTACACGCGGTAGTTGCCCGGCCTGTCCCCCAGCAGGCGGTAGAGCGAGCGGCGCTTCCAGATCAAAAGCTGGTTGGAAAGCGCGCACAGGCCCGTGATGGGGTCGCCCGACGTATCGCCGACCTCCACGAACCCGCCGCCGGTATTTTCGCTGCTTTCATCCGCCGCCCAGTCCTCTATGGTGCGGCCGTCCCCCGGCACCTGGCTCCAGTACAGGCGGCACGGGTGGCCGGGGTCGCCCGCGGCGAACAGGCGGCCGTAGTGCATCGCAAGGTAATTGACGGGGAGGTCCGAGACCTTTTCCGCACTTCCGAACGCCTGCATGGCGGAAGCGCCGTCCCATTTGAGCATCTGGTGCTCGCCGCACGCAAGCAGGATATGGTCGGCGCTGCCGATCTGCGCCTCGCAAAAATCCACGCGCAGGTTTTTCACCGTTTCCGGGTACGTAAACAAAAGCCGCCAGGTTGGAGCTGCGTCCGTCACCGTATAGGCGTATACCTCGTTGCCCGCCACAGCCAAAAAAGTTCCGCTCACCAGCCCCTGCCAGAAAATCAGCCTGCGGATGGGTTTTGTCCCCGGCACGGGAGCCTGGATGTGCCTGACGTATCCTTTCGCCACCGCCAGGCAGCCGTCCGCCGTATCCATGTTGCAGGCGTCCGGGCTCGCGCCCGCAGGGATCATGCCCTCCGCCGCGCTCTGGTCGATGCCGGTAAACGCGTCGATGCGGTATTCGCTCAGCGCCATGCCCTCACCACCTGTTCACAAGCGCGTAGCCGTCCTGTTCCCCCAGGGAAGCGCGCAGGCCGCGCTTGCCCGCATTGTAGAGCTCAAAGTAGATGTTCGCGCCGCGCTGCATGCTCGGGTCCGCGCTGGCGCGCTCGCGCGCCACCACGTAGGTCACGATGAGCCCGTGGCAAAACGCGGGCAGCTCCGGCACGTCGGTGGGGGAGCTCATATCGTCGGGCAGGTAGCGGTAGTGCACGTACACGTCGCCGTCCTCGGTCAGCACGCGGATGCGCGTGCTCGCGTCGCCCATGATAAACGGCACGCGCGCCATGTTACGGGCGACGTAGAGCACCTTCACGCAGCAGCGGGGCAGCGCCGCCACGTCTGCGGAGCCGTCCTTGACCGTAAGCGTGTCCGTGCGGCGTAGCTGCAGCATGGTGGCGATATCCGTCACCGCCTCGTTCGCGTAGCGGGTGAGCTTGTCGCGCCAGGTGTCCACCGTCTGGCTGTCGTGCCCGCGGTCGAGCTGCGTGAGCGCGGATACGATGATATCGTTAAGCGTCATAAATTTCACCCCACCCTTTTGCCGCGCCCGCGGTAGGCGTTCATGCTTTCTTCGCTCTGCAGCTTCACCTTCGCGCTTTCGGAAATAAGCCGCGCAAGGCTCTTGGGCACCTCCACCTCCATGCCGGTCCTGATGCGGAAGAAATGGCCGTTGATGCCGCCCTCCCAGTACCCGCCGAGGCTGTCGGGCGCTATGGTCAGCTTCACCCGCGGCTCCGCGCGCAATATGGCGCCCGTATCGGAAGCGAGGCTGTCGATCTGCTGTTCGGTCATGTAATCCATGTTGTTTCTCCTTTGAAAAATAATAAGGGATTCTCAAGGGGCGTTACGCCCCTTGAGGGCGCGGGCAGAGCCCGCAACGTTCCTTACGCCGAGACGGCATGCTCGATGCGAACGAGCCAGAGCGGGTTCAAAATGGTGGCGGTATAGGCCGCGACCTTTGCGCCGACGGTGCCGCGCTGATCGAGCGGGTCGGCAGCGCCCGCTGAGCCGGGGCGTTTGATGATGGTGCTGAGCGCGCCGCCGCCCATGACGTCCACCACGCCGTAAGCGTCCGCGCCGAACACCAGGGTGGCGTGTACGTCGAGCGCGGCCTTGGTATCTTCGTCCACGGCGCCCGCGTCCTCGCTAAACACCTTGGTGCCTGCGGGGATGGCGGAGCCTACGGGGGCGGAGAGCGTCATCTCCTTCATAGCAGCGTCATAGGACGCCACGGTGTATTCCGTCGTCCCGATCTTCACCTTCGCGCCATTGGTCAAATACCGTTCGGCGGCGGAAGAGGAAGAGGAAAGCGTCACCTTTTCGCTGCCCGCGGTATGGCTTGCGGCGGTGGTGTACACGCTCTGGCGGAATATGCGCGCTTCCGTGCTTTCCACGAATACCACGCCGAACAGGCGGCCGATCTCGCCGGAATAGATCTGCTCGGCGTTGGAGTACTTGGAAACGTCCTGCCAGAGCGGATCGTTCTGGAGGTCGTAGGTAGACTCGGGCGAGCAGATGCAGATGAAGTGCGGCTTTCTCGCGTCGCCTTCGTCGTTTGCGGTAAAGTAGCGCGCCTTGGCCTTTTTGAGCGTACGCACGGCCTTACGCACCTCGGAGACCGTCAGCTTGTCCGCATTCGTCAGGGCAAGGCGCGCGGTGCGGCCGCCCGCGTACTGGACGTTTGTGCCCGCGCACATGGCGTCCCGGGTGATCCATTCCACCACGGTGCCCAGCTGCTCGCCCAAAAGCTCCGCGCTGTCCGACACTACCTCGTCATAGGCGGTGGCTTCGAGCACGTCGGAAATCTCCACGTACGCGCCGTACTGGGCGACTTCCGCCTCCACGCGGCTCTGGGAGAGGGACTGGCCCTCCGGCGTCACGCCTTCCATAAGGGGCGCTGCGGCAAGCTCGGGGGAAAAGAGATCGTAGCGCCGGAACTCCACGCGCTTGCCGGAGTTGCGGGGGATGGAGCGCTTCTGGCCGAACTTCGCGAATATCAGGCGCGTGCGTGCGGTCTCCAGAAGCTTTTTGTCGTAGAAATCCTTGTTGAGGTAAGTGCTGCCTAACGTGTTGATCGTGGTTTGCGTGTTGGACATGTTGTTTCCTCCTTTTGTTGTGGGTAGATGTTACAGCTTGACCTTGATGCCCTTGCGGGCCTTATCGCGGTAGTCCCGTTCCAGCCGCGCGAACTCCTCCGGGGACATGGACATATAATCCCGGCTGGGCGCGGCGGCGTCGGCACGGGAAGGACGGGGCAGACCCTGCCGCGCCTGCAGGCGGCTTATGATGTTCTGCATGGCGGCCTGTTCCGCCTGTACAGCGCGCCGCTCCGCCTCATACACGCGCACGGCGGCGTAGGCGGGCAGCTCGAACAGCAGGCGCAAAAATACATGGTCCTGCACGGCTGCCGCAAGGTCGAAGCCTGCGGGCAGCCTGCCCTGGCGCAGCAGGTTATTGAGCTCCGCGCGCAGGCCCTCGTAATCCAGCCTGCGACCGTCCGCAGGCAGCGCGGGGGCAGCGGCGGGGCCGGGCTGCTGCGTCATATCCGTCTGCGGGGCCATGCCGGGCTGCTGGGCCATGCCGGGCTGCGCCGGGGCGTTGGGCATCGTTTCCCCCTCGAATGCGGCGGGAGGGAAGGGTACGGGTTTTCGGTTCATAGCGACCTCCTTCATTTACTGGGTCAAAGCGTCTTTTTTCCGCGCGGGGCGAACAGGCGGCGCGCGGGCTTCTGTTCCGGCTGCGGCCCCGCCGTTTGCGGTATGGGCTGGTTTTGCGCGGGCGCGCCGCGCTGCGGCGGAGCCGCCTGCTTTTCCTGCGCTTCATTCGCCTCGCGCGCGGCGCGCAATACCTGTTCCTTGCCGTCAAAGCGCATCAGTTCCACCGCCTGCGGCGGCGTGAGCATGTCGAGCTGCACCATCTGCAAAATAAGCTCGTTGTGGCTCAATACGCTCCAGCGATTTTCCTTTTGAACTTTAATGGATATGGCAAATTCGATCGGCAGTTTGCGCCCGTCGGGCAAGGGTTTTGTGAGCAGCCCGCCGTCGAACACCTCGCGTTTAAGTTCGCCGTTTTCGGTAAAGGACACGACGCGGGGCAGGAGGTTAAATTCCCGCTCCACCTCGATCTCCATGCGCACGGCGTCGCGGTAGCTTTCGTGCAGCTGCCGGGAGGCCATGCGGGCGCGCTTGCCGCTCATTTCCTGCAGCGCCGCGATGGCCGAGGCCGCCGTGATGCCGCCCGCCGTCCCCCCGCGGGAAAAGTCGTTCGCGCCGCTTTCCTCCTTGATGGACTCGTGCATGTTCCGGGTGTATTGCAGGATGTACGCCGGAAGCGGCGGGGTAGAAAACCAGCTCACGCCGCCCAGCTGTTCCCCCTTATGCACGTCCTTTGCCCAATCCCGGAGATCGTCCGCGTCAAAGCCGCTCGCCTCGGTGATCAAAAGCTTGTTGTGGGATGCCATCAGCGCGTTTTTTAATATGATCTGGTCGAGCTTGTCCGCGTAGCGCTGCTGGCCTTCAAACAGGTCCACAAGGCCCAGCCCCAGCGGGCTGCCCTTTCTTGGGAACAGCGGCGTCACAAAGAACGGGTACTGGCCGTGGGCGTAATAGCCTTCCGGCTTTAAGTCCCGGCTGTCGGTAAGCACCTTGCCTCCCGCAAGCTGGGCCATGTGCACGCGGCACGCGCCGGAGATCGCGTCGTATTCTCTCCACCAGTACTCGATAAGCAGCGCGGTCTTGCTTTTGTCCCCCGTGATGTGCGCGTCCTCCGCCACGGGCAGGCCGGAGTACCCGTCCGCGCTCCCGTCGTAGCCGGGAAAGCGGGAAGAAAGCCATTCCCGCGTCCGCAGCGCGAACTTGAACACCGCCCGGCCGTCCTGGATATCCGTGCACAGCGGGTCGAAGAGTATGCCCCGGTTGTCCGTATGCCGGATAAACGCGCCGCCCAGGTTCCCGTTTTGCGCCGGGTCGTACCCGACCTCCTGCACGCAGTAGCCGCCCACCAGCAGATCGTGCACCATGCGCCGGTATTCCCGCTCATAGCAGGCGGCGTCGTGGTTTTCGAGGATGAGCGCCTCCACCACGCGCGCGGCGCGGGCGTCCTCCGGCGTTTCCGGCGTGATGACGGCCTCGGGCAGCGCGTCCATCAGATCCGCCGCGATGTTTTCTACCGTGGACTGTATCACCGGCGTGACCGGACGCGGCTCGTTCGGGTCCAGCTGCGGCACATCGTGCCAGTGGTCGCCGCAATACATCCGCTCCGCGTGCTCGAGCCGCCGCCATTCGTTGGCGCAGGCGGAACGGAACTCCTCAAACAGTGCGTACGCGCGGCTTGTGAGCGCTTCTGTCGTCTCGCTTTTTCGCATCCATAACCCCTTTCCCCATTCGTCCGCCGCCCGACGGGCGCAAAAAAAGGACCCGCGTGGGAATCGGACCCTTCATGCGAACAAACGTTTTTATACTAGCAGTATACCACCGTGTTTTCTACTGTACAGGTAAGAGTGGTTCTTAGGACGAAGCCGCGCGCTGCCTGTGGGGCGGGCCCGAATCGCTGCCTGTGGCAGAACAAGCGAGGACCAAGCCCAATGAGCAAGGAAGTACCGCACCGATAGAAAGGGGACGACCATTGCGAATTGAGGTAGGAGTGAGTGCGGCGCAAGTCCAGTGGCCCTCGGCGGGGCACGCCTCGGACACTAGGCCTGCGGGCCGTCGCAAGGGAACACAAGGCAGCGGCTTGCCGCAACGCGGCGTGACCTTTGTGAACTGAGTCTCCTTTAAAGCCATTGCGCTCCTTTTCGGATGCCGATATAATCAAGACTGGATCAGGGCGCAAAAAAGAACGATAGATATATAATGAGGTGTTTTTATGAAGCTAGGCGTCGTGGGCCTGCCTAACGTAGGCAAAAGCACGCTGTTTAACGCGATTACGCAGGCGGGGGCGCAGGCGGCGAACTACCCGTTCTGTACCATAGAGCCCAATGTCGGCATGGTGGCGGTGCCGGACGAGCGGCTCAACGTGCTCGCAAAAATGCACAACCCGGAAAAGATCACGCCCACCACGATAGAGTTTGTGGATATCGCGGGCTTAGTTAAAGGCGCATCCCGCGGGGAGGGCCTGGGCAACCGCTTCCTCGCGCATATCCGCGAGGTGGACGCCGTGGTGCATGTGGTGCGCTGCTTTCTTGATGAAAACATCGTGCATGTGGACGGCTCCGTGGACCCCGTGCGGGATATGGAAACCATCAACCTGGAGCTTATATTCGCGGATATGGAAACCGTGGAAAAGCGGATCGACCGCGCGAAAAAGAACGCGAAGGGCGGGGACAAGGCGGCGCAGGCGGAAGTCTCCCTGTTTGAACAGGCGTACGCGCACCTTGAAAGCGGCAAATCCGCGCGCACGCTGCCCGAAGAGGCACGGGAGCTGTGCCGTGAGAACTTTTTGCTGACCGCAAAGCCCGTCATCTACGTGGCCAACATCCGCGAGGAGGACGTGGGGAAAACCGGCCTGCCCCTTGTGAAAAAGCTGTATGACGAAGCAAAGGCGGAGGGGGCGGAGGCCATCACCATCTGCGCGCGCGTGGAGGAGGAACTGGCCGCTTTGGATCCGGAGGAAAAGGCGGCGTTTTTGGAGGAGCTGGGCATAGGGGAGAGCGGGCTCGATCAGCTCGTAAAAGCCTGCTACCGGCTGCTGGGGCTCATCAGCTATTTAACGGCGGGCCCCAAGGAGGTGCGCGCCTGGACGATCGAGCGCGGCACCAAGGCGCCGCAGGCGGCGGGGAAGATCCATACGGACTTTGAGCGCGGCTTTATCCGCGCGGAGGTCGTGGCCTACGATACTTTGATGCAGCACGGCTCCATGCAGGCCTGCAAGGACAAGGGGCTCATCCGCTCGGAAGGAAAGGAATACGTCATGCAGGACGGGGACATCGTGCTGTTCCGCATCAACGTATAAACCGCTGCCGGGATTGACGCATATTTTGCGGCGCAACCAAAAACCGCGCCGCCGGACGCAGGATACAAATAAAATCTGGAAAAGACTCTCCGCCCGCGCATAGGGCGCTTAAAGGCCGCGCCGATATGAATGATATGTTAACAAAGTAAGAATATCCGGCGTTTTTCCCCACAAAATGACCGCCGTTTGATACAATATACCAAAAGTGTAAACGGGCATATTCTGTAATTTTCTGGAACACGAAAGGGTAAAGGGGCGATAGAATGCGAAGAACGATTAGCGGCGTATTGCTTGCAATTTTCCTCCTCACGGTCATACCGCTTGCAGGAGCCCGCACGGCCGAGGCGGCGGATTATTCCAATGTGCGCGTCCTGCTCTCCATAGGCAGCGTCAATACGCTGACCATTCCCATCAGCGGCAGCTACTTCGTTCAGGAGAACGGCGCAAGCTTTAAAAACGGGACGCTGACCGTGCAGGTATCGGGCAGCCAGCTTGTGGTCTCCCACTCCTCCTCGGGGGAGCTCTACCGGGGCAATACCGTGCAGATCATGCGCGAAAACATCGATCCTTCGGCGGGCTATTTCCGCCTTGCCACCTCCGGCGTCACGCGCACATTCCTGGGGCATCTCACCTTAAAATATTCGGGCGGCGCCATCCGCGCCATCAATACCGTGCCCCTGCCGCATTACCTTTACGGCGTGGTCGCCTATGAAATGAGCAACACGTTCCCGGCGGAAGCGCTCAAAGCCCAGGCGATCGCCGCCAAGTGCTACGTGCTGGCCAACATGACGGGCAGCAGCGATTACGACATCGGCGATACCGCGTCCGATCAGGTGTATAAGGGCTACAACTCCAGCTACACATACGTGATGAACGCGGTGGACTCCACCTACAACGTAGGCCTCTATCTTGGCAGCAAGATCTTATGCAGCTACTTCGCCGCTTCCAACGGCGGCGCCACCATACTGCCTTCCGACGCATGGAGCGGCTCCAACCGCTACCAGTGGGACAAGGCCTATGACCGCAGGGAGGACCCGTACGACGTCGCGAACCCCTACAGCGTGCAGGAAACGGTATTCTTCCCGAAGAGCGGGGAAAGCGGCATGACCGCCGCGCTTTCCAACTACCTGCGCATCCGCGCGGGCATGGTGCTCCAGGGCGCGGGCTATATCGACGGCAGCAGCGTTGTCGTCGCCATCAACTCCATCGACAGCTTCAAGCTCAAAAACAGCGCCACGGCGGAGATCGCCATGAGCGTGGTCGTCCAGCTTTCGGACGGTACCGCAACCGTCATGAGCTTCCAATACAGCTTCGATATCAACGAGCTTGTATGGAACGGCATCATGACAAAGCCCAACCTGCGCCTATTCACCATAGCGGAGGACAGGGACGGGTACTATGTCTCCCGCGGGCGCTACGGCCACGGCGTGGGCCTCTCCCAGCGCGGCGCGCAGCAGATGGCGAACTCCGGCTGGAACTATGAGAAGATCTTAAAGTTCTACTATCCCGGCGCCACCATCAAATCCATGGGGCTGACCGCGCCTACCAATCCGACCAAACCCGCGGACACCACGCAGCCCGGGGGGACGTCCGGGCTCGGCACGCCCATCGCCACCGCGGTGACCACGGCCAACGTCAACTTCCGCGCCAAGGCCTCCGCTTCCTCCACGCTGCTCGGTACGCTGCCCAAGGGCCTGGCCCTGAACGTATACGCGCAGGAGAGCGGCTTCTCCCTCACGGAGGTCAACGGCGTAGCGGGCTATGTCTCCAACTCCTACCTCAAGATCACGCCGGTTTCCAGCACGCCCGAGCCTACCGAATCCGCTCCCAGCGGCAATACGGTCGTGGCGTACGGCGTTGTCAACTCCAGCACGCTCAACTTCCGCGCACAGCCCAACACCAGCGGCAAAATACTCGCCAAGCTCACAAAGGGCAACGTCGTAAACATCTACGGGTATGTGCAGAACAGCACATGGTACTACTGCAACGCGAACGGTGTGGACGGCTATGCCAGCGCGCAGTACATCACTTTGACGGGCACGCCGGATACCAGCGAAACCCCCGCCACGAACACCGGCACGCCCGTCGTCACGCCCGAAAACGCGGCCCCCGTCAGCGGCACCATAGCCACCGTGACCGAAAGCGAGATCGTGCTGCGGACCAACCCCTCCACCTCCAAGGGCAGCGTGATCGCGAAGATCCGCGAGGACACGCAGCTTCTCGTGCTGGGACAGTCCGGCAGCTACTACGCCGTAGAGGTCAACGACCTGCAGGGGTATATCTCCAAGGACGGCGTAACGCTCTCCTCGGGCAGTTCCACCAACAACACGGGCGGGACCGGCGGCAACACGGGCGCGGTATCCGGCACGGGCGCCACTACGGCCTCCGCCAACTTCCGCAAAGGGCCGGGCACGAATTACGACGCCATCAAGACGCTCTCTAAGGGCACAAAGCTCACCGTGCTCGCGCTGGAAAACGGCTGGTACAAAGTGGACGTGAACGGCACCACGGGCTATATCAGCAAGGCGTATGTAACGCTTGACGCCACCTCCTCCGAGTCCGCCTCCACGGGCGGCTCAACGGATACGGCGACAGGCACGGGCACGACAACGGGCTCCGTCAACTTCCGCAAGGGGCCGGGCACGAATTACGACGCCATCAAAAAGCTAAGTAAAGGCACGAAGCTCACCATCTATTCCCTGGAGAACGGTTGGTATAAGGCGGATGCAGGCGGTACGCTCGGCTATGTCAGCAAGGATTACGTAAAGCTTGATTCCGGCACTTCCGGCTCCTCCGTCGGCACCGGCTCCACCTGGATCGGCGAAGTCTATAAGGAATGGGTGCGCATGCGCTCCACACCGGACCTCAGCTCCCAGACCAACATCATGGGGGATTACCAGATCGGCACCCAGGTGACCATAATCGCCCAGACCAGCAACGGCTTCTACCAGGTGGTGGTCAACGGCGTGACCGGATACATGCACAAGGACTACGTGAAAATCATAGGGGAAGCGGAGGCCGCGAGCACCGCCTCCGGCACCACGACCGCGAACGTCTACCTGCGCGCCAAGGCCAGCTCCACCGGCGCCGTGCTCACCACAATTCCCAAGGGATCGGCGCTTTCCATACTGGGCAGCTCCGGCGAATACTACCAGGCCCAGTACGGTTCGCTGACCGGTTACCTTGTGAAAAAGTATGTGTCCGTGCGGTAAGCCGGTTCTATCCTCCGGCCACGGACAGCATGCGGGCGCCCCCGTTCCTCAATGGAGCGGGGGCCCTTGTTACTTGCATCTTTACGGATCAGATTGCACGGTATGTAAAATAGTTTCTCCAAGGGGTTCCAAATATACTTTCATCTATTGTTACTCTTAACTTTTCCCAATGTCTCTCTTGACTTAAGAACACATAATCCCGGACCTGTTCTTTTCTAAAGGTGATACAGAGCAAGTTAGCATTCTTTGTTTGAGGAATTTCGCAAAACCGTTGGAACCGCTCGATATATATCTCTTCCTTTGATCTGTCATGGTGATTATAAATCAGTACGCTTGCACCCGTTGCATAGTATTGGGCGGCCTCCTGATACGTCACATACTTATTCCCTGCTTTATGATGCGGTTTTTTGCTTTTGATTTCAACCCCATTATCGGGATCAAGAAAAACGATATCGCAAGCTTTAAGTTTCTCATGCGCACGTCCATGCCACTTATCCCGGATATCGCGCCTCGTTGATACCGGCACTTGATTATAATCAAGCATATCGCTGTAAAAAGAAACTCCGGGCAGTAAATCAGGCGATTCCAGCCCGCTGATGTTACGGCATCCCGTCTTTACAAGCTGATGGAGCGCTTGATGCAAGTGAATATCCGGCGTATCGCACGGCTTGTCCAAATACTGAATGTGGCGTCCATCCCTGCTGTTGTCATCGGGCGTCAGATACCAGTTCACCCCAACCTGAAACCCGGCGTTTTGCAATATACGCAGCAGCCCCAGTTTCCCGTAATCCCCAA
Organism: Feifaniaceae bacterium; assembly: GCA_035561315.1. Classification (GTDB taxonomy): domain Bacteria; phylum Bacillota; class Clostridia; order Christensenellales; family CAG-138; genus JAEYLA01. Next base: position 4,136 of record DATMXR010000058.1, on the reverse strand, counting down.
TGTCGCCTACATATTGATTTTTCATGGCGATACCCCGCTTATGAATGAACTTATACCAATTGTATCCATAAATTTACCGAACCGCAATGGCCATCCTTATATAACCATAACAAAACGACAGCGGCGCGTAAGCGCCGCTGTCGTTTTGTCTATTGCTATTTGTCTTGCCGCAGCCGTTACTTCACAGCCTTGAGGAAGAAGTAGATGCGGGACTGCGCGTCGGCGTAGTCGTAGTTGTTGCCGCAGGTGTAGACGGTGAGGAATATATCGTCCGTGGAGACATCCGTATTGAAGTTATATTCGGAGCGGCCCTTCTGGTAATCGACCCACGCTTTCACCTGTGCGGGGGTGGAGCTGCTCAGGGGGTTGATGTTGTACGTGAGCGTGCTGGTCGGTTCGGTCGCCTGGGTCTCATACATCGCCCACACCTGCCACTGGTTGTAGCCGAACAGGGTGACGTTCCAGAGGCGGTTGGCCGCCACGGTCAGGCTGGGGATGCTGCTCAGGGAGCCCTTCTTGGCGCCCGAATCGGTGGTCTGGTGCGTGCTGAAGCCAAGCGTCTTCTCCTGGAGGTAGTGCAGCTGGTGGAACATCGTGCCGGACTGGCGCATGTTGTGGCCCGTAATGGTATTGTTGCGGACCATATCGCCGTAGAAGGCATAGATCGCGCCGGAGCTGGAGCTCTTCTTCACGGCGTCGTGGGTCGCGTAGTAATGCACGTCGCCCTTCTTAAAGAGGATGGGGTGGGAGATGTTCGTCCCGTTGATGCTGATGTAGCCGATGACGTCCGAGTTCTTCTTCTGTGCCGCATCAAGCTTGGATTTGATGGCGGCGGGAATGTCGGACTGATACGGCGTCACTTTGATTTTGCCCGTGCCCGCGGTGGTAGAACCGGTGGAACCGGTAGCGCCGCTGACCTGCACATACCGCTTATCGATATAGCCGGTCTTGCCGCTATAGGAAACCTGGTAGAAGCTGCCGCTCTCGCCCAGTATGGTGACGGTCGCGCCCTTGGCGGGTTTGGCTATTATCTTGCTGGAGCTGCTTGTGCTTGCCAAAGAGCGCATGTTTACGTTGCTGTTGACGTTGTAAATCACGCCCGTCGTGCCGGTGCCCGTCGTGCCGGTGGTGGCGCCGGACCCGGAAGAGCCGCCGACATTCACGTAGGTCTTTGAAATATAGCCGGTCTTGCCGTCATAGGAGACCTGGTAGAAGCTGCCGCTCTCGCCCAGTATGGTGACGGTGGCGCCCTTTGCGGGCTTCGCAATCACGTTGGAGCCGGAGGTGGACGCCTTGTCGCGCATGTTGGCGAAGCTCGAAACATTGTAGATAATGCCCGTAGTGGCGGCGGCGGTGCCGGAAGCGGCCTTCATTTCGGAAAGCGCGGCGGCGTTGGTCAGGGTGACGGCGGTCTTTTCAATGTAGCCTGTCGCCGTGCCGGTTGCGCTGGTACGCACAACGTATACGCCCTTATCGCTGACCTGGTATTCGATGCCCACGATGTCGTTCTTTGCGAACGTACCGATGACCGTGGTTCTGTCGGCGGTCGCGTAAACCTTTGTGTCATCCGCGATGACCTTGCCGTAGGTATAGATGTTCGCTGCGAGCGCGGGCGCGGCCAGGCCGAGCAGTACGGCCATGCACAGCGTCAAAGCCAGGATACGCAGCCCCTTGCGGGTGGTTTTCATGAGATGTTCCCTCCTTGTCGTTGGTGTTTTTTAAGCTTCCTTGCTTCAAATCCGCGTCAGTCCACGTTCTTGAGGAACACAAACAGGCGGGAATTCGCGGTGGATGAATCGTAATTCGTGCCGCAGGTAATCAGGGTCATGATCTGGTCCTTCTCCGTTACGGGCACGCCGAAGTCGATTTCCGAGCGGCCAAGCTGGTAATCGATCCAGCTCTTGACCGAGCCGCCTTTTGTGGCGGCGAGGTTCCAGTTGTTGCGCAGCGTTGTGATGGGCTCCTTCGCCTTGACCTCGTACATGGCAAACACTTCCCACTTCTGCTTGCCGAATATGGAAATGTCCCATGTGCGGCCCGCGCTGGTCTTGTACCAATCCTTCAGGCCGCCCGAAAACGACCTTCCGCATGCGCCGGACTGGCACTTGGAGTATCCGAGCGCCGCTTCCTGCAGGTGGTGCAGCTGGTGGAACACGCTGCCGGAGCCGCGCAGGTTATGCCCGAATACCACCACGTTCTTGGTGATGCGGCTGGAGAAGGGGTACACGCCCTCATAGGACTTCTTCTTGTTGATGTTATGGGTGGCGTAATACCAGTTCGCCCCGTAAAGTATGGGCTCGTCCACGTTGGTGCCGGGCACGCTGATCCAGCCTACCGTGTCGGCATTGGTCTTCTTCGCGCCGGCGACTTTGCTTGCAAGCGAGCCGGAGGAAGAAAGGGTGGCTGTCTTTCCGCCTGCTTCCGCAACGTCCCCGGTCGCGCTCTCGGCGCTCTCCGCGGCGGGCTTGGGCGTAGCGGCGGGCTTGGGCGTAGCGGTGGGCGTGGGCGTAGCGGATGCGGATTCCGCGCTCAGAAGCGCGTCCTCTTTTACATGCGCAAGCTCGATATAGCCCGTGAGCCCGTTATAGGAGGCGGGCGCCCAGGTGCTGCCGGACGTAAAGTCCAGTACGGTAACGTGCTGGCCCCGCTCTATTTTGGCCGCCTTGAGGTAGGAACTGCCGGGCCCTTCGCGCAGCACGGTGCTGCGGGTGGTGACCACTTCTTTTGTCACCTTCGAGGAGGCGGCGGCGGAAGCGGAGGTAATTTTCAAATACTGCGCGGTGATATAGCCTTCCTGGCCGGAAACGCTCACTTTCCACCAGCCCTGCTGGGTGGTGTTGTCCAATACCGTTACCGTGGTTCCCTTTGGAACCTTAAGAAGGGAGGCATGCTCCGTGCCGGGGCCGGTACGCAGCATAACGGAGCCCGTGGTGACCGCGGAAACGGCGGCGGCCGCGGCAGGCGCCGCGGGAAGGGTAACGGTCGCAGCGCTTGCTGCGGGAACGAGAACGCTGAACATCACGGTCAGGGTGAGCAAGAGCGCAAAAAAGCGCGCGGTCCGGTTCACTGACATTGGGAATCCCCTTTCAAAACTGTGTAGAATATGGGAAAACGTACCGTTTGGGCGTCAATCCTTTTTCTTCCCGCCGCCGTCGCGTTTATTCGGAGCGGAGGGCTTTTTTTCCTCCTCGTCGAACTCGAACGCGGCGCGCGGGGCCGGTGTTTCGCCACGGGGTCTTCCGGCGGATTGCTGTTTCTTGCTCCTGTCCGTCATGCGGAACGTAAACACAAACAGAAGTATGATCGCCACAAGCGTCAATCCCCACAGAATATAAAGCGGGAGATTCCAGCCGCCGTTGCCCGAGCGGACATTGAAATAATCCACCACGCCCAGCGCAATCATCAGCGGCCCGAGTATGAAAGAAAACAACCGGATCAGCTTGCGGTATTGTTCTTCCATGCCCTTTTTGATGTTCTCGTTCTTGAACATCTGACCCGGTTTTATTACGGCGCCATATAAAATGTAAACGCCCAGCCCCACCTCGAAAATCGCGAACATGTTGTCCATGCTGTCTCCTCCCGGATTTCCCCGGTTTCCATAAAATAGCCGCACAAGCGGGATATGGATAGAGAGCAACCGAACAGCCTGTTCATGCGTATTATACCAATTAAAACGAAGCAGGTGCAATGCTGGTTGCGCAGTATCCACAATGTTCAAACTTTGTTAATAAAATCTAACCCAACTTTGTCGGAATTTGTATTCCTTCCGGCCGCCGTTTTTTTGAATTATCGTTTCTTTTCGAAGAATGTCTGCAGAAGCTCTGCGCATTCTTCTTCCAGTACGCCGCCGGAAAGCTCTATGGTATGGTTGAACCAGCCGTCCGTAATATCCGCCACGGAGCCGCAACAGCCCGCACGCGGGTCAAACGCGCCGAACACGATGCGCGAAACCCGCGCGTTGATAGCAGCGCCCGCGCACATGGCGCAGGGTTCCAGCGTCACATACAGCGTGCTTCCGTTGAGGCGCCCGCCTTCCTTGCGCACGCCCTCCCTGATGACGTTCAATTCCGCATGCGCCGTCGGGTCGCTTGCGGCCTCGCAAAGGTTGTGCCCCCGGGCAATTACCTTGCCGTTTT
>DATMXR010000057.1:0-6950 GCA_035561315.1 Feifaniaceae bacterium | reverse complement strand
ACCATGAACTCTGAACGTTTGTGGCAGGCACTTTAGCGGAACAGCCCGGCGGATTCTGTTTGCAATTTTCCTTCACTTTTTGATATAAAACTGGCAGGAAAACGAAAGACATGGGGCGGAAGAGCTTTCTATAATAATTATAAATGAAAGGATGAGGATAAGGCCTATATTGGAATGAGCAAGGGTAATGACGATGGAGCGGAACGATCACTTGACAATGGTGTCGGTTATTTGCTGAAAGGGAACGGCGTGGAAACGATAAGCGGTGAGGCCGTTTTTACCGCGCCGAAGATGCTGGAGGTCAACAGATCCGACGGTATGAAGGAAACTATGACCGCTGATGCCATAATCGTGGCCGTCGGCTCTGTCAATGCCATGCCGCCGATTCCCGGTATCAGAGGAAACCCCAGCTGCATCGACTCTACCGGCGCTTTGTCTCTGGAACAACTGCCGGAGACGATGGCCGTCATCGGCGGCGGCGTTATCGGCCTGGAGTTGGCATGCGCCTATGCCGCATTTGGCACCAAAATCACCGTCGTAGAAGCGCTGGACCACATGCTGCCCATGCTGGACGGCAACCTGACCAAGATCGGCGTGCGCCACATGAAGAAGCAGGGAATTAAGTTTAACCTTGAACTGCCTGTCCAGTCCGTTGAGGAGAGTCCTGTCGGCGCCAAGATCATCTGCAGGAACAAAAAGGGCGAGGAGGTATGCTTTGAAGCCGAAAAAGTCCTGGTGGCTGTCGGCCGCAAGGCAAATACTTCCAATCTGAATTTAGAGGCTGGCGGATTGGATAATAACAAGGGCCGTATACTTGTCAACGACAGGATGGAGACCAACGTCCCGGGCGTATATGCCATTGGCGACTGCGTGTCCGGCAAGGCCCAGCTGGCCCATACCGCCTCTGCAATGGGCGAAGCGGCCGCTGAGAACATTATGGGTATGGATGCCAAGTACGAGGAAAAAACCAATCCCACCTGCGTCTATATAACGCCGGAAGCCGCATCTGTCGGTCTGACCGAAGAGCAGGCAATAGCCAAGGGCATCCCGTACAAGGTCGGCAAGTTTCCCATGAGCGCCAACGGGAAAGCACTGATACTCAACGGCGGAGAAGGACTTGTCAAAATCATCGCTGACGCCGGGACGGAAAAGGTGCTTGGTATGCACATCATCGGACCCCGCGCTACCGACCTGATCTGTGAAGGCGCACTGGCTATTCAAATGAATGCCACGCTGGACGATCTGATCGCCACTATCCTCATCCCACGGTTACAGAAACCATGCGCGAGGCCGCGCTGCAGGCGCAAAAACGTGCCATCCACACAAGCTGACTATAAATAAATAGATGGAATCACTGGATGGAGAAACAATCTGAATCGGCGGTTCTTTCGTTTGATCCTTTACTTTCACAGCCAACAGGGCAGCTTAAAATTCTCAGCCGGATGGCTGGGGCTAAAGTTATGCGCCCATATCTGGCTTGATTATGAGTATAGGCAAAATCTATTAAAGTATGGAGTATTGCAATGGAAAACAAGATCTTGGTGATTAATACGGGTTCAACTTCAACAAAGCTGGCCTTATACAAGGACGAAACGCCCGTATTCTGTGAAACGATCCGTCACCCGCAGGCCGAAATGTCGAGGTTTGATACGATATTGGACCAATATGAGTATCGAAGGAAAACGGTACTGGACACGCTGATTATCAAAAATGTGGATCTTAAATCGATCGACGCCGTCGTCGGAAGGGGCGGGTTGCTGCATCCGATGGAGAGCGGCACCTATGAAATCAACGACCTGATGCTTGCGCACCTGAAGGACGAGGGAAGCGCAATTCACGCGTCGAAGCTTTCCTGCATTCTGGCGCATGAGATCGCGTCAGGTTGCGGCGCACCGGCGTTCACGGTGGACCCGATCGTCGTCGATGAGATGGACGATATCGCAAGGATTACCGGGTGCAAGGACATACGCCGGTATTGTATCTGGCACGCGCTCAACCAAAAGGCGGTTGCAAAATGCTATGCGGAGCAGCGCGGGGAGCCGTATGAAACGCTTAACCTGATCGTGGCGCATATCGGCGGCGGCTGCACAGTCGGCGCGCACCGCAAGGGGCGCGTTGTCGATGTGACCAACGCGCTTAGCGGGGAAGGGCCGTTTACGGCGGAGCGTTCCGGCAGTCTGCCCGCAAGCGAAGTCGCCGAACTGTTCGCTTCGGGCAAATACGGCGACATCAACGCGTTCAAATACGCGCTGAACAACAAAATGGGGCTCGTATCGCTGCTGGGCACCAATGATGGAAAGGCAGTCCAGGAACGCGTGCTTCATGGCGACGCCGAAGCGGAAAAGGTATACCGGGCGATGGCATATCAGATCGCCAAGGAAATCGGCGCGACGGCCGCGGTACTCCGCGGCACCGTTGACGCTGTGCTCCTTACGGGCGGCTTTGCATATGATCGGATGTTCACGGGATGGATTGGGGAATACGTGGGCTTCGTCGCGCCGGTGACGGTCATCCCCGGCGAGGATGAAATGGCGGCTCTTGCGATGGGTGCGCTCAGGGTGCTGCGCGGTAAGGAAACAATCAGGCAATACAAGGGTTAAACATCCGATTTTTTAGAATCAAAAGGAGCGGATCCGATGATCGGCAGTTTTAGCGAAATCGGCAGCATTGCAAAAAAATATGCGCCATTGCTCCAAAGACGGTGGCCGTAGCCGCGGCAGCCGAGGCGCATGTCCTGGAAGCGGTGTGCGCGGCCAGGGAATGCGATCAGGCTCGGTATCCTGCTTCCGGTATACTTCCATGAAGTAAAACACCGCCGGGGAGCTTCGCCGGCTGCTCCGTTAGCAGAGCAATCGGCATGGTATAAACTAAAAAATGCCATTTATCTGTACTCCAGATAAGTGGCATTTCTCATTTCGGGAGGTAAAAACCGCACGGCACCTTTTCACGTCTGCCGCTAGGAAGGAGGTTTTCGCCCATGGCTGTATTTCGGGTGGAAAAAACGAGAAACTACACAGGTTATGGTTCCTAGTCCGATTTCCGCCACTTATGAGATCCAGCCTATCACATTCCTGTACAGCCAGTCTGTCCATGCATCAAAGCCCTCTCCCGTTTTTGCGGAAACGGGGAATATTTCACAATTTTTGTTGCGAAGCCTGATATTTGAAGCTGCCCTCTCCATATCGAAATCAAATGCGCCCATTGTATCGATCTTATTGATTAAAACAGCGTCACAAACCGAAAACATCAGCGGATATTTCAGCGGTTTGTCGTCGCCTTCCGGAACCGAGAGGATCATGGCGTTCCTGACGGCACCCGTGTCGAACTCGGCGGGGCAAACGAGGTTCCCCACATTTTCAAGCGCCACCAGGTCCAGATCCTTTGTGCCGAACGCGTCGAGCCCCTGCGCGGTCATACCTGCATCCAGGTGGCACATGCCGCCAGTGTGCAGCTGTATTGCCCGAATTCCCGTTTCGGCAATTTTATAGGCATCCACGTCGGAATCGATATCCGCCTCCATCACGCCCATGCGCAATTTGCCCTTCAACCGCTCAATGGTGCGCATGAGGCAACTTGTCTTCCCTGAGCCGGGGGAGGACATGAGGTTAAGGAGAAACGTCCTTTCCTCCTTCAATCTTGCCCGAAGCTTTGCAGCCTCGGCGTCGTTGCTGGCGAATATGCTTTCCTTGATTTCGATGATACGTACCGGATCCGTCATGAGGCATCTCCTTCCTCAATTGCAATTTCCTTTACAAACATGCTCTTTCCTTCAATGGTGTCGCATGACTCCCCGCCGCATTCCGGGCATTTCATCTCAGGGGTGCGCGTCGGGTTATAGGTGCTGCCGCAATCCGTGCAAAATACGCTTGCCGCGATCGTTTCCACAACCAGCTCCGAGCCTTCAAGCAGCGTACCTTCCGCGACCGCCGGGTAAAACATGGACAGATACCGGGGCACCGCGCCGGTCAGTTCCCCAACCTGCACGACGACCCGGCTGATTCTTTTGGCGTTGTTGCGCCTTGCGTAATCCATCGCGATGTCCGCAAGACGCATCACGATGCTCATTTCATGCATGGGCTTTACGCCTGCTTTCCGGCGCCGGAGAATGCCTGGCGCACGCCCTTGGCCATGATGCGGCCCGCGCGGACGACCGCGTAGCCGGCGGCCCTTGCGTAAAGCACGCCGAAGGTCTCGGCCGGCTTGGTTTCGGCAACGCGCACAAGATGGATGGCATCGAACTGGCACCGCCGCGTGCAGACGCCGCAGCCTATGCAAAGGTCCTTGTCCACGATGCTCAATCCGCAATGCAGGCAGCGCTCAGCTTCCTTTTTGACCTGCTCCTCGGTGAGGCCCTTTCGAAGGTCGGCAAACGTCTTTCTGGCGGCCTCGGAATCCACCCGGGCGGACACCTGCCGCGGGATGCGGTCATACCCGCTGGTATCCAGGTTCTTCTGATCCAACGCCCAGTAATCCCGCTCGCGGCAGATCAACAGGTCCCGGCCCTGGATATAGCGGTGGATGGATTCGGCGCCCTGCTTGCCCAAAGCGATGGCGTCGATGGCGAATTTCGGCCCGGTGACCACGTCGCCGCCCGCGAATATATCCGGCACCGACGTCTGGTAGGAGACCTCCGCGACCTTGGCGCGCTTGCGCGGGTCCACCGCAAGCGGTTCCTCCTGGTTCAGCATACCCCAGTCGATCACCTGGCCGACGGCCAGCAGGACATGGGAAGCCGGCACAACGACGGTTTCGTTTTCATCATATTTCGGGCTGAAGCGATGCTGTTCGTCGAACACGGATATGCAGCGCTTGAACTCAATGCCGGTGACCCTGCCGTTTTCAGAGAGGATACGTTTGGGGCCCCAGCCGTTATGCAGCGTGATGCCTTCTTCGCGTGCTTCCTGCTGCTCCTCGGGGAGTGCAGGCATCTCCTGGGCGCTTTCCAGGCAATAGAGGTCTACGCTCTGCGCGCCCGCGCGCACGGCGGAGCGCGCCACGTCAATCGCCACGTTGCCTCCGCCGATTACCACGGCCGGGCCGTCCAGCGCCGCGCCGCTGCCCAGGTTCACGCTGCGCAGAAAATCCACGCCGTTAACAACCGCCGGCAAATCTTCTCCCTCAATCCCAAGCGGCGCGCCTTTTTGCGCGCCGATCGCAATGTAGAACGCGCTGTAGCCCTCGCCGCGAAGCTGGCGCACGGTTTTATCCCTGCCGATCTCCGTGCCGGTCACAAACTCCACGCCCAGCAGCCGCAGCGTTTCGATTTCGGCGTTGATCACGTCCTTATCCAGGCGGAAGGAGGGGATGCCCAATGTGAGCATGCCGCCGAGCACCTTCTGCTTTTCAAATACGGTCACGCGGTACCCCTCAACCGCCAGATAGTACGCGCAGGAAAGGCCGGCGGGCCCCGCGCCTATGACGGCCACTTTTTTGTCCTTCTTTTCCCTGGGATCATATTGGCTCTGTATCTTGGGAATAAAACGCATGGAAGCGTTACACTCCTGGTCTGCTATGAATTGCTTGATGGCGTCAATGGCCAGCGCTTCGTCGATGCTGCCGCGCGTGCATTCGGCCTCGCACGGATGCGGGCAGATGCGGCCGCAGACCGCCGGGAACGGATTATCGCGCTTGATGAGCTCGAGCGACTCGGTGTACTTTCCTTCCGCCGCCTTGGCGATATAGCCCTGTACGGAGATATGCGCCGGACAACGTGTCTTGCAGGGGGCGGTGCCGGCGTTGGTCACCATCTTGCGCGCGCGATAGTTGTCGTTGTATCTGCTCCTGCCCCAGATCGTATCATAAGCGGTTTCATATTCATCGATCTGCGATTCTTTGGATCTGCACAGCCCTTCGCCCAGTCTGATGGCGTTTTCGGGGCAAATATCGACGCAAGCGCCGCAAGCCACGCACTTCTCAGAGTCGATGTCGGCGCGGAAGTTGGATTGGCTGAATGCACCGCCGCCGAACTGCCTGTTGAGCCGGAACCCGCTGCAGGAGCAGCCGCAGCAGTTGCAGATATAAGAGGAATTGCCCATGCCCTCTGTGGCAAACACCGTATGAACCAGGCCGGCTTCCTCCACCTTGTTGAGTATTTCAATCGCTTCTTCCTTGGAAACCTCGCGCCCGCGCCCGGTCTTGATATAGTATTTCGCATGCGGCCCGAGCTGGATACAGGTATCCTCAATGGGATGCTCGCAACCTTTGCCCGTCATCTTCATGGAGGTCCGGCACAGACAGTCCGCTACCGTGATGCATTCCGCCGTTTCAATGAAATGCAGGATCTCTTCAAACGTGAGCACCTTTTGCTGCGCCTTGATCTCCTGCATCACGGGGACGACCTTCATCATGCCGCCGTCGTTAATGGAAAGATATTTGAACAGCCCCGCCATTTCATTTGGCATTTCCACAAACAGCTGCGCCATTTCGGTATCCAGCGTGCGGCGGTCCATCATATATTCGTAAATTCCAGGCACAAACGGCGCCAGGCGATAATACGGCTTCTCCCCGATGAAATGTGCAAATATCGCGCCATGGTCAGCCATGTCCCAAAGCATGCCGGCGATATCCTTCTCATCCCGACCGAGTTTTTTCGCAAGATCTTCTGCGGAAACCGGCGCCTTCGTCAGGCGCAGCCCGAGTTCGCACTCTTCTTCGCTGATCAGCTTTTTCAGTATCCTTGTCCAAACGGATTCCTCAGATACCGGACCTATGAACAATCCGCCATGCATACTTACATGGTTTGCAAACCTGCAATGTGCGCTCCTTGCCATCGTCATCCCTCCGAAAAATGCTGAAATAGTTTAAATAGGATTTGTCTTTGTCTGAACAATGTCATTTTAGTACGCGTCCTGTTTATTGTCAATACATAGACAATGATTGTTGGATTTGACCTGGATTTTTTCAGTGGATATAATAAAGCATATCAATATATTTGGGGGGTCAGCTTTGGC
>DATMXR010000056.1:0-4252 GCA_035561315.1 Feifaniaceae bacterium | reverse complement strand
GGATATAATAAAGCCATAGGATGCCGGACCCGTCAGGAAGGACGGCTTTCTCCGCACAAAATCTTTCAGAAACAGAGGAAACGAATATGAGCAGTCTGCCGCCGCTTTCCGTTTTGCAAAAGCCGAGGATCGGCCTGTATACCGTTGGATTGAAGGCGTACTGGGACCAGTTTGCGGGCCTTCGGGAGCGCATGATCGCGTACGGGGAATTTATAAAGGGCCGCATGTCCGGGTGGGGCGACGTGTTCTTTTACGGCCTGGTGGACGACAGCTTAAGCGGCAGGCAGGCCGGGGAATGGTTCAACGAACAGAACGTGGATATCGTGTTCTGCCATTCCGGCACCTATATCACGAGCGACAGCGTGCTGCCCGTGCATTTATCCTGCAAAGCGCCCGCGGTTTTACTGAACCTGCAGCCCGCCGCACAGATCGATTATAAGCAAACCACCACAGGCGAATGGCTGGCCAACTGCGGCGCGTGCCCCGTGCCGGAAATTACATACGCGTGCAACCGCGCGGGCATCGATATCGCGGTCGTCAACGGCCTGTTGGGCATGGATAAAACCTACCCCGGCGCGCTCGCCGACGAAAACACGGCGGACCGGCCCGAGGCCGTGCTCGCCTGGAAGGAGATTTCCGAATATATCCGCGCCGCGGGCGTCAAGCGGATGCTGAAAAACTCCCGCTTCGGCTTTTTAGGCGGCAATTACAGCGGCATGCTCGACATGTACAACGATTTTACGATGTACGAGGCCGTGTTCGGCCTGCATGTGGAAATATTGGAGATGTGCGACCTCGCCCATGTGATGAACACGGTCACGCCCGAGGAAATCGCCGCGAAGCGCGCGGAGATGGGCCGCTTCTTCGCGCTTTCCGACGCGCCCGTCGCGGACAGCATCGCGAGCATCCCCACCGAAGAACAGCTCGACTGGTCCGCCGCCGTCGCCGCGGCGCAGGAGAAGTTTGTGAAGGAACGCAAGCTCGACGCGCTGACCTATTATTACCACGGCGCGGACAACAATGAGTACGAGCAGATACAGTCCGGCTTTATCGTGGGCCACTCGCTTTTGACCGCGCGCTCCGTTCCCTGCGCGGGGGAAGGCGACATGAAGACGGATATCGCCATGAAGATCTGCGATGCTTTGGGCGTAGGCGGCAGCTATTCAGAAATCGTGACGGTGGACTACCTTAATTCCACCATACTGCTGGGCCACGACGGGCCGTTCCATATCGCCATTGCGGACGGCACGCCGATCCTGCGCGGCATGGGCGTGTACCACGGCAAAAAGGGCGCGGGCATTTCCGTGGAGGCGAAGGTCAAAAACGGCCCCGTCACCACGCTGGGCCTCACGCAGCAGCGGGACGGACGGTTTAAGTTCATCATTTCCGAAGGCGTCGCGACCGGCGGAGAGATCATGAACATTGGCAACACGCAGACGCAGGTGGATTTTGGCGTGCACCCGGACCGCTACATGGACAAATGGTTCCGTGAGTCGCCGCCGCACCACTGCAGCATGAGCGTGGGCCGCAACAAGGAACTGTTTTTGAAAGTGGCAAAACTTCTGGGCGTGGATGCCGCGGTGGTGTAAAACGGGATACGGCGGGGCCCGGCCCCGCACCCCGCTTAAGGGGCATTGCCCCTTAAGAATCCCATAACTGCTGGCTATCGGCAAAGCAGAGGGCGCGGCGTTTGCCGCGCCCTCTCTGGTTATGCACTTTTCTACTTGGGTTCCTCCGTTCCCCGCGGGCGGTCCAGCCCGCGTATCGCAGGGATGGCGGCGCACAAAAGCGCGGTCAAAACCACCGCCGCGCCGGAAAAGAAGAACCACCGCGTCAGGCCGACGCTGTCCGCGAACGCGCCGCTCAGCATAAGGCCCAGCGGCATGGCCAGGGACATCACGCTGCCGGTGAGCGAGAACACGCGCCCCAAGTATTCCGGCGGGATGCGTTCCTGGAACAGCGCGGTCTGTATGCCGCTGTAGAAGGGCACGGAAAGCCCCATTACGGCGCAGCACAGCACAAACGCGATAAATCCCGTGGGGGGCAGAAGCCCGGAAGCGATGAGCGCCGCGCCCATCAGCGCGATGGAAGCGGATATCCAGTTGACGCGGCGCTTTACATGCAGCGCGCCCAACGCAAGGGAGCCTAAAAGCATCCCCGCCGCGTACGCGATCTCCGTGGCCGATACATGCGCGGGCGTGCCGCTGAAGTAGCGCATGCTCATCAGCGGGTACAGCGCGTTGATGGGCATATAGACCAGCATGTAGATTGTGCCCACAAGCAGCAGTGCAAACAGCCCGCGTTCCTTGCTGAGCGCCTTGAACCCTTCTTTCAATTCCGCAAAGAAACGGGCGGACTGCCGTTCGGCTTTGAGCTTGGGGATCGTTACGCGGGCGACGGTCGCGCAGGCGATCAGCGCGCCCGCCACGTCGAGCGCCATCAAAGCCGTCAGGCTCCAGGCGGTATACAGCATCGCCGCGACGGCGGGGCTTACGATATAGCTGATGGACTGCAGCGCCTGGCTGTAGCCTGCGCAGCGGGTCAGCTGATCTTCCGGGACCAGCAGCGGCGTTACCGCGTTGAGCGCAGGGGAGTGGAACGCGGTGCCTGCGCTGCGCAGCGCCAGCACGGTCAGCACAAGCCAGACTGGCGGGTCCGCCGCATAGGCGAACGCGGCGAGCCCCGCGCCGCACAGGGCGATCAAAAGATCCGCGCCGATCATGATGCGCTTGCGGTCATACCGGTCCACCCATACCCCGATGAACGGCCCAAGCAGGGCATAGGGCAAAAACCCGGCCATGGAGGCGAGGGAGAGTATCAGCGCGGAATCCGTCTTCTCGGTAAGATAGAATATCAATGCCATCTGCACGATGGCGCTGGTGACGAGCGAGACGGCCTGCCCGCCCAATATGGTAAAAAACGTTCGTTTCCAGTGTGTTTGCGTCATAAGGCGCTCCTTTCGTTGCGTAAAAAACAGGCCAAAGACTGGCTTTGGCCTGCATGCGCGCAAATACGGAACAAGGAATGGCAGCGCCATTCCGGTGTTCTGCATCCGGTGTTTTAGTTCCGCGCAAAAAACAAGCAAGCCAAAAAGCCCGGTCAATGGGAGAAACAGGGCCTCTTCAACAACTTTCTTATCTTAAGCGCATGGAAGCACACATGGATGCAAAAGACCTCCTTATCGGTACTGTATGAAAGTATACCATACGAAACGGCAGGAAAGCAATTCCCTTGAGCGCGGAATATTCTGCTGTTACAATAAAAATACGGCGGGGTAACTACGTCGGGCGTTTGGGGGAGGAAAGCGATGATCTGTTATTTTTCGGGCACGGGCAATTCGGAATGGGCGGCAAAACTGCTTGCAAAAGAGATGGGGGAAGAAACGCGGGATATCGCGGCGTTTTTAAAAAATCCGGAACCGCTTCGGGTCCGGGCAAACGAATTGTTCGGCCTCGTATTTCCGGTTTACGCGTGGGGTCCGCCAAGGATCGTGGAGCGCTTTTTAAAGTATCTTCAGGTTGAGCCGGGCGCGTTTTGCTATGCGGTATGCACCTGCGGGGACGATGCGGGCAACGCAATCGAATACCTCAAAAAGCATGTGCCCATCATAAGCGGCTATTCCCTGCAAATGCCCAACAATTATATCGTTCTCTACGATGTGGACGATGAACAGACCCGGCGCCGGAAACTGATCGCGGCAAAAGCGCGCATTCCGCGCATCGCCGCGGACATCCGGCAGAAAAAGCCGGTATTTGAAGTATGCAGGGGCCGCTTTCCCGGCCTGAAAACCGCAGCCGTGCACCCGGTGTTCCTTGCGTTCGCCACGCGTTCAAAGCCGTTTCACGCGGAGGAAGGCTGCACCGCCTGCGGGCTGTGCGCGCGCGCCTGCCCGACGGGCAATATCGCCATTGTGGGCGGGAAGCCGGTTTGGGGGAACGCGTGCGAGCAGTGCATGGGCTGTATCAACCGCTGCCCCGCGCGGGCGATCCAGTACGGCGGATATACGAAGAACAAGGGCAGATATTACCTTGATGACCACGAATGATAAAAGGCAGCACAGAAAAGGCCCGCCGCTTGCAAAACAAACGGCGGGCCTTGTATAACTTGGTGCTATTCGATGACGCTGGAAACGACGCCCGCGCCGACCGTGCGGCCGCCTTCGCGGATGGCGAAGCGCAGGCCCTCTTCGATGGCGATGGGGGTAATGAGCTTGATGGTCATCTGGATGTTGTCGCCGGGCATCACCATTTCA
>DATMXR010000055.1:0-4115 GCA_035561315.1 Feifaniaceae bacterium | reverse complement strand
CGTCAAAAGGGGGGATGGGAGCATGCCGGGCAGGGATTGGGGCAGGCTGGACTCGCTTTTAACTGGATTTGTAGAGGAAGGCCGTCTGCCGGGCTGCGGCCTGGCCGTAACGCAGGACGGAGCGACCCAATATGAAGGCTGCTTCGGCAGCGTGGACGCCGCCCGCGGCGCGTTTACGCCTGAAACACCGCTGCTGCTGCATTCCGTCAGCAAGGTCATCACGTGCGTGGCGGCCATGCAGCTTTACGAGCGGGGGCTGTTCGCGCTGGACGACCCGATCAAGGACTATATCCCCGCGTTCTCCAATCCCCGCGTCGCGGTGCAGATGTACCTGTACGACCGCTTTGAGAACGCCGCGCGGGACATTACCATAAGGGACCTCTTCACCATGACCTCCGGCCTGCCGTATCCCTCCGAGACGGCGGGCGTGGAGCTTGCGCTCTGCCGCGAGTATGAGCGCCTGTATGAGGAAGAACGCAGCGGCGCCGTACATACGCTGAGCGACGTGGTGGAGCTTCTGGCGAATACGCCCCTTAAATTCCAGCCGGGGACGGATTGGATGTACGGCGCGTCCCACATGGTAGTCGGCAGGCTGGTGGAGGTGCTGTCCGGTATGCGGCTTGGAACGTACCTGAAGCGCTTCGTATATGAGCCGCTGAAAATGGAGCACACCCGCTTTACCTCCGAACTGCCCGAAGCGGAGCAGCCGTACCTTACCGTAAACAACGGCGGCCGGTTTGAAAAATGGGACAAAAAAAGCCTGATATTGGGGGCGCTTTCCATAGAGACCCCCTGCGCGGGCATCGTATCCGACATGAGGGACATGGCCCGCTTTTCCGCCATGCTGAGCAGCCGCGGCGCATACGGCGGCGCGCGCATACTCGGGGAAAACACCGTCGACCTCATGTGCATGAACGCCCTCAATGAAACGCAATTAAAAACATTCAACGACTGCACATGGCCGACGAACCGGGGCTTTGGCTACGGCCTCGGCATGCGCACCCTGCTGGACCCGGCAAAGGCGGGCTACAATATGGGCGCGGGCGCGTTCGGCTGGGAGGGGCATTGCGGATGCTACCTGCTCGCAGACCCCGCGAAAAACATGTCCATATTCTATGCCCAGCAGATGGCGCCCAACGGGATCGCGTACTTTGCGCCGCGGTTCCTCGCGGTGATCGCCGGTATCCTGTAGAAGGATCTGAAAGAAAATAAATAACGCAACAGACCCGCCGGCTGTCAAAGCCGGCGGGTTTTGTGATAACCTATTATAATCCGCCCAAACCATGGTATATTAAGGTGAAACCTATGCATTGGAGGAATACATATGAAAATAGTCGTGCTGACAGGAAGCCCGCATGCGCAAGGGACCACCGCTTTGCTTGCCGATGAATTCTCTGAAAGCGCAAAAAGCGCGGGGCATGAGATCGCCCGCTTCGATACGGCGAAGCTGGATATCCGCCCGTGCATCGCATGTTCGCATTGCCGTGAGCACAACGGCGCATGCGTGCACGGAGACGATATGCGGCAAATTTATCCGCGCCTGTCCGCAGCCGACGCGGTTGTCTTTGTGACGCCGCTTTATTATTTCGGCATGTCGGCCCAGCTCAAGAAAGCTGTGGACCGTTTTTATGCCATCAATTCCGCATTGCGCGGGACGCCGAAGAAAGCGCTCTTAATCGCCGCCGGGGCAGATACGGAGGAATGGGCGATGGCGGCTTTGAAAGCGCATATGGAGAACGTGTGCCGGTACTTAAACTGGCAGCTTAGCGGAATGCTTTTCGCTTTTGGCGCGGGTTCCAGAGAGGACGTGGAGCACAGCGCCTATCGGGCGGCGGCAAGGGAGCTGTGGAAAATTTATAGATCTGCCCGCGGCCGCAGACGAAACGGACGGATACATAAAAAGCCTGCCCCCGCCGTGGGGGCGGCGGGGGCAGGCTCAAGAAACAAAAGCGCAAAGACCGCTTTTGCTTTTATTTACCCCTAAATGAAGCAGAATCACAATCATTCGATTGGAAACGCATTCAAAAAATTCCCCGAATAAAAGCCCGGCAAGGCGCAAAAAGCCCTAATACCGCTATGACGCACATATACTTTTAGATAGCAGGAATAAAGGGGGGATTTGTTGTGTCAACGTGGCAGACATCGACAACGCAATATTTGCTCAACCAGGTGGCGCTTTCCAACAGCATCCGCAGGCTTTGGGTAAACAACAACCAATGGATCAGGGCGCTTACCTACAGCATACTTTACGGGATCGGGGACCGCCAGGCGATCGAGCAGCGCCTGGCGCAAAACGCGGAGGATTTTTCGACCCTGTTCACGCAGTTTTACGGCCAGGACGTCGGCAACAGGGTACGGGCCAATTATAATTCGTATATCCAGAGCCTGGCGAGAATGATCGAGGCCTATCGGGACAACGATCTTTCGGCTGTCGCAAGCCGGAGAGAAGAACTCAACCGGATCTCGGACGACCTGGCGCAGATATTTGCCCGGATCAACAGATATTGGGACCTCGCCACAATTCAGGCGCTGATCCGCGAGCTTATGGATCTGACGCAAAGCCAGATCATAAGAATCATGAGCGGCGAGTTTTCCCAAAGCATCCAGGATTACGATCAGGCGATGGAGCAGGCGTACCGGGTATCGGATGAACTGACGACCGGTATACTCAAGCAATTCCAGGTATAGCGCTTTCCTTGCAGCCGGCAGGGGGCGATTGTATGCGGCTCACTCCGTCCATCTCCCAGAGCGGCAGCCCCAGAAGCTCCGCGGCAAGGGGGCAGATATCCACCACGCAGCCGCCCGAAAGCGTATCGCCCTCCGGGACGCCCGGCCCCGCCGCCAGATAAAATGGGCGGTATCCTTCGCTTTTTAAGGCGTACCCGTGCTGGCCCAGGTGGAATTTGTCGAAGCAGTAGCCTTCCGCGGCCTCTATGCCGCAGAAGAATGTTTCGGCAAACCCGCCCACCCGCATCTCTTCTTCCGTAAGCAGCCGTCCAACGCAGGGCTCCCTGAGCAGTGCGCGAACGGCTTCTTCCAGCGCCTGCCGCTTTTCCGGCCGGTACAGCTTGCAGAACGCCGAGCCGCCCGCGTTGTGGAAGAACGCGTCAAAATCCCCCGGCGCGCGCGCGGGATCGCGGATGAGGCCGCGGCGCTTCAACATGTCGTTGGGGTCAGCGGCGGTGTGTACGCTCAGGCAGCCATGGTCGCTGAATACGAGCATCGCCCATTCTTCGGGCCGGAACGCCGTTTCCATCGCCCGCATCAGCTTGCCCAGGCGCTCGTCCAGGCGGACAAGCGCCTGCTTGGCTTCCGGGCTTTTGGGGCCGAAGCTGTGTTTGGTGTTGTCCGCGTCCAACAGGTGCAGCAGCAGCAGGTTGGGGCGTTTGCGCTTTAACGTATCGGCTGCGCAGGCGGTGGTCAAATCGTCCAATCCCGCGATGCCGCGCCGCTTTTTATAACGGATGTTCCGGGCCAGAGACCCGATCAGGTAGGACGCGTTGCCGCTAAGCATACGCAGCGCGCGGCGGAAAAAAGACATATGCCCGGGGATTTCCGGTATGTTGTAGCGGATATCGGGGGAACCTTCCGTCACCGGGTAGAGTATGGAGCATACGGTAAGCCCGGCTTGCTTCGCTTTTTGGTACAGGGTGGGGGCGCGCAGAAGCGCCGCCTGCGTGTTCCAGTCCGGATGCTCTTTTCCGGGCTGCGTCTTCAGGTTTTCAGTTAACCCGTGCGTTTGCGGGTATACGCCTGTGATGATGGAGCTGTGGATGGGGTACGTATTTGTCACGAATGTGGGGGCGACCTGCTCCACCAGCGTCCCGCGCCGGGCAAGGGCGCCGAAATTGGGCAGCGTTTTTAAAAACGCCGCATCCTCGCTGTCCACGGCGTCCAAAGAGATCATGGCCAGGTGCTTGACATGCTGCATGATTTGTTCTCCTTCCATGCGCTATTGGGTCTATTATAGAAAATTGCGGGCCGATACGCAAATATACGTTGAAGCCCATGCATACGGAGGCGGCTCTCCGCTTTTTGCGCTATAATAAAACGTGTATGAAAAAAATTTTACATGGAATTGACCGCGCCCAAGCGCTGTTTTTCTTCCAAAAATG
>DATMXR010000054.1:0-4744 GCA_035561315.1 Feifaniaceae bacterium | reverse complement strand
GTGAAAGCGGTCGCCGGTTATTACGGCGTAACGGAGCGGGAGGTGCTTTTCGGCAACGGCTCGGACGAACTCCTCGCCTTCTGCTTCCAGGCCTTCTGCGGCGCCGACACCCCCGCCTGCTACGCCGATATCACCTACGGGTTTTATAAGGTGTTCGCGCGGATTTACGGCGTGCCCTCCATCATCGTGCCATTGGACGACGCGTTCAACCTTGATCCCGCGGATTACCGCCCGGCGGGGGGGACCGTGTTCATCGCCAACCCCAACGCGCCCACGGGTATGGCGATCGGCCTTGACGCCATAGAGAGCATTTTAAAAGCCAACCCGGAGCATGTGGTGGTCATCGACGAGGCGTATGTGGATTTCGGCGCGAAAAGCGCGGTTCCGCTCGTGCATTCCTACGAAAACCTTGTGGTGGTGCAGACCATGTCCAAGTCCCGCTCGCTCGCGGGCGCGCGCATCGGCTTTGCCATAGCGAACGAGGCGCTGATAAGCGACCTTAACGCCATGAAGTTTTCCTTCAACCCCTACAACCTCAACCGCCTTTCCCTGCTCGCGGCCGAAGCCGCTATAGCGGATGCGGCGTATTTTGCGGCCTGCACGAAGACTATAAAGGAGGTTCGGGCGTACACCGCGGAGGAACTGACGAGGCGCGGCTTTACGGTGCTGAAAAGCCACGCAAACTTTGTGTTCGCAAAGCCGCCCCGCATGGGCGGCGAGGCATATTACCAAAAGCTCAGGGAAAAGGGCGTGCTGGTACGGCATTTCTCACAAGATCGCATCCGCGAGTATGTGCGCGTCACCATCGGCACGCAGGAGCAGATGCGGCGGCTTTTGCAGGCGACAGATGAATTATGGGGGGAAAACGCATGAGAGTAGGCAATATTACCCGCAAAACCGCGGAAACGGATATTTCATTGGCTCTCAACCTGGACGGGGCGGGGAAAAGCGCCGTATCCACCGGCGTCGGGTTTCTGGACCATATGCTCACGCTGTTCGCCCGCCACGGGAATTTCGACCTGGACGTTACCTGCAAAGGCGATCTCGCGGTGGACGGCCACCACTCCGTGGAGGATACCGGCATCTGTCTGGGTCAAGCTTTTCGGGATGCGCTGGGGGAGAAACGCGGCATCGCCCGCTACGGCAGTTTTCTCCTTCCCATGGACGAGGCGCTTGTGCTTGTCGCCCTCGATATCAGCGGGCGCGCGCATCTGAGCTACGGCCTAATGATCCCCGCGCAGAAGGTCGGGACGTTCGACACGGAGCTGGCGGAGGAATTCTTATTGGGTTTTTGCCGCAGCATGGGCCTGACGCTGCATGTCAAACAGCTTGCGGGCACAAACTCCCACCATATCCTGGAGGCCGCGTTTAAAGGCCTGGGCCGGGCGCTCAGCCAGGCGGTGGCGATTGACACAGCACATGCGGATGAGATTCCGTCTACGAAGGGCATGCTGGAGTAAGGGAGACGTTGGAGACTCTGCCTCCAAACCACCGTTTAGGGCCGTAACGGCCCTAAAAACCCATTTTGGAATTTTAATCTAAGTCACGGAGGAGAGCGCATGATCGCCATCATCGATTACGGCGTGGGCAACCTGTTTTCGTTAAGCGGGTCGCTCGCGCACCTGAACATAGAGAGCGTCGTCACCCGGGACCCGGGCGAGATAAACGCGGCGGAGCGCGTGATACTGCCCGGCGTGGGCGCGTTCGGGGACGCCATGGAGAAGCTCAGGGCGCATGCGCTCATTCCGGTGCTGGACCGCCAGGTGCAAAGCGGCAAGCCGCTGCTGGGCATTTGCCTGGGCATGCAGGTGCTGTTTGAGCGCGGGTACGAATACGGCGCGCACGAAGGGTTAGGCTACCTCCGTGGCGGCGTCCATCCGCTCGCGCCGGATATCCCGGCTGATCTCAAGGTGCCGCACATCGGCTGGAACAGCCTGCATCTGATAAAGCCCGGCGACCCGCTCCTCGCCAACACGAAGGAAGGGGATTACGTATATTACGTGCATTCCTTTTACGCGAAGGGCTGTGAGGAAAGCGTCGCCGCGGGCTCCGGGTACGGCGCGTTTGTGCCGGGCGCCGTGCATAAAAATAACGTATACGGCACGCAGTTCCACCCGGAAAAGAGCGGAAGCGCAGGGTTGGGCATACTCAAAGCGTTCTGCGAAATTTCTGCCTGAGGAGAAAAGTATGGAGATATTTCCGGCCATCGATATCCGGGGCGGCCAGGTGGTGCGGCTCCGTCAGGGCGATTATGGGGACATGCAGGTCTACGGGAACGACCCTTTGCACGCGGCGGAGCGGTTTATGAAAGAGGGCGCCGTCAACCTGCACGTGGTGGACCTGGATGGCGCAAAGGAAGGCGAGGCCGTGAATTTTGACTTGATCCACGCCATCGTAAAGCTCCCCGGCCTTTTTGTGGAGGTAGGGGGCGGCATACGGGACCAGGAACGCATTGAAAGGTACCTGGAGCTTGGCGTGGGCCGCGTGATATTGGGCACGGTGGCGGTGCGGAATTTCCCGTTTGTGGAAACCATGGTGCGGCTTTACGGCGATAAGATCGCCGTGGGCGTGGACGCGCGCAACGGCTATGTGGCCGTTTCCGGCTGGCTGGAGAACACGGGGTCCGATTCGTTCGGGTTCTGTGAGCGCCTGCGGGACGCGGGCGTTTCCACCGTGATCTATACGGATATTTCGAAGGACGGGGAACTGAACGGGACCAATCTCGAGGCCTGCCGCAGGCTGAGGGAGCTGGGCGGGCTGAACGTCATCGCCTCGGGCGGCATCAGCTTTGAACACGAACTCATAGCGCTCAGGGACATGGGCACATACGGCGCGATATTGGGCAAGGCGCTCTATGTCAAAAAACTGGAGCTTTCCCGCGCCATACGCATCGCGAAGGGAGAGGCGCTGTGATTACAAAACGCATCATCCCCTGCCTGGACGTGCGCGCGGGCCGCGTGGTGAAGGGCGTGAATTTTACCGGCATACAGGACGTGGAGGACCCCGTGGCGCTCGCGCGGTTTTACAACGAAAGCGGCGCGGACGAGCTGGTGTTTTACGACATTACGGCAAGCTTTGAGGAACGCAGGCTCTTTACGGACGTGCTCGCCCGCACGGCAAGGGAAGTGTTTATCCCTTTGACGGTAGGCGGCAGCATCAACACGGTGGACGATTTTGACCGCGTATTGAAATGCGGGGCGGACAAGGTCAGCGTGAACACCGGGGCGATCAAAAACCCGGCGCTGATCGAAGATGCCGCGAAAAAATACGGGGACCAGTGCGTGGTGCTGTCCATGGACGTCAAACGCGTGAACGGCGCGTTCCATGTATTCCAGAAAGGCGGGCGCGAGGATACCGGAATGGACGCGCTCACCTGGGCGAAGTACGGCGGGGATCACGGCGCGGGGGAGCTGGTGGTGAACAGCATCGACACGGACGGCGTAAAAGACGGGTTCGATCTGGAGTTATTGTCCGCCGTCTGCGCGAAAGTACATATCCCCGTCATCGCGAGCGGCGGCGCGGGCAGCAAAGAGCATTTTCTGGAGCTGTTCCGGAGCGTGCCCGGTGTGGACGCGGGGCTTGCGGCCTCCATATTCCACTTCCGGGAGGTCGATCTCCGGGAACTGAAACTGTATCTAAGTGACAACGGCGTGGAAATGAGGGTATAAATGATACCGGATACGTGGCTGCAAGAACTCAAGTTTGATGAAAACGGGCTGATTCCCGCGATCGTGCAGGATTATATGACAGGCGAGGTGCTCACTTTAGCCTACATGAACGCGGAGAGCCTGCGCATCAGCCTCACCGAAAAGCGCACCTGCTTTTATTCCCGCTCCCGCAAGCAGCTTTGGCGCAAGGGGGAAACGAGCGGCAACGTGCAGCATATCGTGCGCGTCAACGCGGATTGCGACCTGGACGCGCTGGTGGTGGAGGTTTTAAAAGACGGCCCCGCCTGCCACACGGGGGAGGAAAGCTGCTTTTTCAACACCCTCTATGACGGGGAGAAGCCGGAAAAGTTTTCGCTTTCATTCCTTTACGGTCTGATAGCCGGGCGCAAACAGGACATGCCAGAGGGTTCCTACACCACGTACCTGTTTGAAAAGGGCAGGGAAAAGATATTAAAGAAGGTCGGCGAGGAATGTAGCGAGGTCGTGATCGCCGCCATGAAAGACAGCCGCGAGGAAACCGTATACGAGGCCGCCGACCTTGCCTACCACATGCTGGTGCTGCTGTGCGAAATGGGCATAGAGCCAAAGGAAGTGCTCCATGAGCTGCAAAAGCGGCATGTTGTGGACCATAAAACCAAGCAGGAGACAATGAGGTAGGGAACACCGCCCTCGGCGTTCCGTTGTATAGGAGTAAAATCATGCGCATCCGTTCCAACCTGCATACCCATACCGTATATTGCGACGGGCGGAATACCCCGCGTGAAATGGCGGAAAAAGCCCTGAAGCTGGGGTTCCGCTCCATCGGCTTTTCCGGCCACGCGTACACTGCGTTCGAGGGCTGCTGCTGCATGTCCCCTACGGGGACGCTTGCGTACCGCGCGGAGATCCGGCGGCTGCAAAAGGAGTTCGCGGGACGCATCGATATTTTTTTAGGGCTCGAAAACGACGGCCTCGTCCCCCAACCGGCGGAAGGGTACGATTATATCATAGGCGCCCTGCATTACCTCCATGTAAACGGCAAATACCACACGCTGGATAACTCCCATGAGCAGATGCGCGCCTGCATCGACGAAGGC
>DATMXR010000053.1:0-5808 GCA_035561315.1 Feifaniaceae bacterium | reverse complement strand
GTTCATATGGTATGCTTGACAGGAACAGATATAAAATCGTGTTATAATAGTTCCGGGGGGAAGTAACCTATGCGCCTTGACCGTCTCAATTCCATGGAGCAGCATATCCTGCAGCACGGGACCGCTTCGCTGGAGGACCTTGCAACCCGCTTCCACATTTCCACCAACACCGTACGCCGCGATATCGCAGAGCTTTTAAGCCGCGGGCAGATCAAAAAGGTATATGGCGGCGTCGCCGCCTGCGCTACTCCGGCGTTGCCGCCCGTTTCCGTGCGCGCCGAACGCGAGCGGGACGCAAAACGGGAAATCGGCAGGCTGGCCGCGGAGCTTGTAGAGGACCATGCCACGGTGTTTCTCGACTCCGGCTCCACCACGATATGCATATTGCCCCATTTGGCGAACAAGAACGGCGTCACCGTCATCACGCACAGCCTGAGCGCCCTGTACGAGGCCTCGAAATACCCCGAGCTGCGCGTGATCGCCCTGGGCGGCCTGTATAGCGCCCCCACGTCCTCCTATGTAGGCGTCTCCACGCTGGAAACGCTCTCCCGCATGAGCATCGATCTGATATTCATTGCCGCCACGGGCGTTTCTTTGGAGCGCGGCCTCACCAATACGACATATTTTGAGGCGGAAATCAAGCGCACCGTCGCGAAGCACAACAAGCACATCCTGTTGATGGCGGACCACTCCAAGTTCGACCATGCCGCGCTGTTCACGTTCTGCGAATTCAGGGACCTTTCCGGCATCATAACGGACCGGAAGCCCGCAAAGCCCTATCTTGACGCCATCGAGCAGAACGGAATCAGGCTGGTTTATCCAGAGGAAAATTAAATACCCCTTTGCATCTTTTTTCTATTGTTTTTCAGGCGTGCCGACGGTTTTTCGGCACGCCTTAATCGGTAACGTTAAACGGGGAAATACGGCGAGAGCACCTCTTTTGTTTTTTCCATGCCCACGAGTATGGTCTTTTCATCCGGCCAGTCCCAGTATTCGGGGCGGAACAGCTCGAGGGAGGCCATACTGTCGTAGCCGATTTCCTTGAGCGCCCCGAATATCGCCGGGAGGTCGATTGCGCCATCCCCGGGCATCAGGCGGTGCTCGTCGCGCGCGGCGCCTATGGGGAGGTCCTCCGAATCGTCCAGGTGGAATATGAAAATATCCTGCTTCCGCGCGCGCCTTAAATCCGCAAGGCTGGAGCGCATGGAATGGAAATGGAAACAATCCAGCACGATGCCGACATTGTCCCGGTTTACGGCCCTTACGATATCGTACGCCTGGCCGAACGTGTTGACCGAGCAGTTGGGGTACCCCACGAACTCAAACGCCAGCCGCATATTGCGGGGCGCCGCGTACTCCGCCATGACGCGTATGACGCGGACGGTTTCGTCATGGATCTCTTTGATGGTTTTGTTGCCCACGTCGAACGTGGGCACGATGACCGCCTTGCGGCAGCCGATCTCATCGCCAATATCGCAGCAGAACCCGAGCCCTTCCATGATATCGGAAAACCCCGCCTCATCCCGGAAGCTGATAAACTCCAGGGCGTTAAACGCATAGGGCTTGATACGGTTTTTTTCAAAGAACGCCTTTAAGTCCTGCACGGTATGGCGCGTGAGATAATCCCTGAGCTTATCCAGCCGAATCTCGATATAATCGTACCCCGCGCTTTCGCAAAGCGTCAGGTCGGACTCCAGCGTGGAATGCTTCATTGTCGTCGCCTGGTTAAAACAGATCTTCATAATCCCTCCTTTGCGCTATGCCGTAAAGGGCTGTAGCACTAACGCTAAGCCTCCCTCTGATGAGGGAGCCAAACGATTTGTCTCAGTAATCAAAACCCGAAATCAGCTTACAGCCCCGGTTTCCGCCCCAATTACCGTTTGCGCGCGATCTTGCGCATATCGAATATCACGGCCACCACGATGATAGCGCCCTTTATGATCTGCTGCAGGTACGGGGATACGCCCAATATCAGAAGCCCGTTGTTGATGACGCCCAGCACCAGTATGCCGCCGATCACGCCCGTGATGGTGCCGATGCCGCCGGTATGGGATACGCCGCCGACGGTGGCGGCGGCGATCGCGTCCAGCTCATACCCCTGGCCGAGGGATGCGATGCCGGATGCGGAGCGGGACGTGACCATGACGCCGGCGATCGCCGCCGTCAGCGCGGACCAGGTGTATATGGCCACAAGGTTCTTTTCCACCTTGATGCCCGCCGCGCGCGCCGCGTCCTCGTTGCCTCCTATGGCGTATACGTTCTTGCCGAACCGCGTATGGTTGAGCATGATATAGGCGATGACCGCGAACACGATAAATACCATCACGATGTTGGGGATAAAGCCAAACATCGTTCCCTGCCCGATGATGGTGAAATCCTCGCGCAGCATGGGGACGGGATAGGCGTTGGTAAACAGCAGCGCGACGCCGCGCGCGATGACCTGCGAGCCGAGCGTGGCGATAAACGGCGGAATCTTCGTATACGCGATCAAAAGGCCGTTGATAAGCCCGAACGCCGTGCCTATGGCGACGCCCACCAGCACCGCCACCCACGCGGGAACAAACGTGAGGTTGGGTATGATCAAAGTGGCGTAGGTCAGCTTCTGCACCAGCGCCGCGGAAAACACGGAGGAAACCGCCATGACCGAGCCCAGGGAAAGGTCGATGCCGCGGGAGATGATGCAGAACGCCACGCCGAACGCCAAGAGGCCGCGGCTTGACTCCGAGGTGAGAATGTTGATGATATTCTTCCCCGTCATGAACATGGGCGAGGCGATGGAAAGTATCACCACCAGCACGGCCAGTATCACGAATATCGTGTACTTGCCCAGCGTCTCCTTAAACCTCGCTTTTCTGCGCTCATACAGAGCTTCGGTGTTTACAGACATAACGTTTCCTCCCTTAGCTTACTGCGGTATCGGTCGCGTATTGCATGATGCGTTCCTGCGTGGCTTCCCCGCGGCTCAATATCCCCGTCATCCTGCCTTCGTGCATGACGAGCATCCGGTCGCACATGCCTAAGACCTCCGGCATTTCCGAGGACACCATGATGATGGCCTTCCCGTCGTTGGCCATCCGGGTGATGAGCGTATGGATTTCCGCCTTGGCGCCGACGTCTATGCCGCGCGTCGGTTCGTCCACCAAAAGGATATCCGGGTCGGTCAAAAGCCACCTGGCCACAAGCACCTTTTGTTGGTTGCCGCCGGAAAGGTCCTGGACGCGGACCTCCGTGCCCGCCGTCTTGATGTTGAGCTTTTTCACGTATTCGTCCGCGTCCCGCTGCATTTTGCGCTTGTTCATCAGGCGCAGCGCGGTCACATACGCCCTGAGATTGGCGACGACGATGTTGTTTTTGACGCTGGAAACGGGGATGATGCCCGTGCGCCTCCGATCCTCCGTGAGCATCGCGAGGCCGTATTTTGTGGCGTCCGCCGGGCAGGTGATATGCGTTTCTTTCCCCTTGATAAATACCCTGCCGCCCGTCTTGCGCCTGAGGCCGAACAGCGTTTCCAATAGCTCCGTGCGGCCCGCGCCCACAAGCCCCGCAAAGCCCAGTATCTCGCCGCGGTGCAGCGTAAAACTCACGTCCGAGAACGCATCCCCCGCGCTTAAGTGTTCTACGCGCAGGACCTCCCCGCCGATCTCGCAATCGATCTTGGGATACATTTCATCAAGGTTGCGGCCCACCATCATACGGATGAGGGACTGGATGTCGAACTCTTTTGCAGGACCCGTGCCCACCATCATACCGTCGCGGAATACGGTGATATCGTCGGATATGCGGAAAATCTCGTCCATCTTGTGGGAAATATATATGATTGCGACGCCCTTCGCCTTGAGGCTTGCAATGATTTCAAACAGCTGCTCCACCTCCTTGGTCGTCAGGGCGGAGGTCGGTTCGTCCATGATCACGACGTCGCTGTTATAGGAAATCGCCTTGGCGATCTCGACCATCTGCATTTTCGCCACAGTCAGATTGCCCATTTTCTCGTAGGGGCTGATCGGCATCCCGAGTTCCTTTAACAGCGCCCCGGCCTGTTTGTACATGGCCTTGTGGTCCACAAACAAGCCCGCTCTTAACGGCTGCCTGCCCAAAAAAAGGTTTTCGGCGACGGAGCGCTCGTTTACGGTGGAAAGCTCCTGATGGATCATCGCGATACCGGCCTTGGCCGCTTCCGCCGGGTTTTTGATATGCGCTTCCCCGCCGCGGAGCAGCACTTTCCCGCCGTTCATCTGGTACAGGCCGATCAGGCATTTCATCAGCGTCGATTTTCCCGCGCCGTTTTCGCCCAGCAGCGAATGAACGGTGCCGGGGCGCAAACGAAACGACACGTTCTTGAGCGCCTGCACGCCGGGAAAGCTTTTGGAAACGTCGATCATTTCGAGGATATATTCGCTCAATTCACGCGCACCTCCCATACAAGATACCCTTCTTCATTTCTATTTGCGCCGCGCGGAAAATAGTTTTCCGCGCGGCGCAGTTGCCGTAAATGGACTTTGTGGCTGCCGCGGCATGCGCGCGCTTACGCCGCGCCGGGCATTACATGTAATTGGCGACGTTGTCGATAGAGACGGGCTCGAAGGGGACCCAGCCGAATATGTCGAAGGTTTCGCCCTTGGCGGCCTTGATGGCGTATTCCATCGCGACCTGGCCCTGGGCGGCGGCATTCTGGAACACCGTCGCGGCCATTTCGCCGTTCTTGACGGATTCGCACGCCATCGCCGTGGCGTCGATGCCCACCACGGGGATCGCCTTGAGGTCGATGCCCGCGGCCTTCATGGCTTCGATGCAGCCCAGCGCCATTTCGTCGTTGTTGCAGATGACGACGTCAAACGCTTCGCCGGTGCCGATGATGGTCTGCATCTTGTCCATGGCCTTGGAGCGGTCCCATTCGGCGGTGTCTTCAAACACCTTGTTCATGGTAAAGCCGGCCTTGGTGAGCTCTTCCTTCACCGAGCGGGTACGCTCGTTGGTGTTCTCCAGGCCCAGCTGGCCCATGAACAGCACGTAATTGAGCGTCTTATCCGCCTTGCCCGCAAAGAACTTGGCGAGGAATTCCGCCTGCATCTTGCCCGCGTCATATTCCTGTGAGCCCACATAGGCATACTTGCCTTCCTTGAGGAGTTCGTCCACAGGGCGGCGGTTGATGAATATGATGGGGGTGTCGCCCGCTTCAGAAATGATGGTTTCGGCGGTGGAGGTATCCACCAGGTTCACGATGATGGCGTCATAGCCCTTGAGCGCGAACGTGCGGACCTGCTCCTGCTGCTTCTGGGTGTCGTTGTTCGCTTCCTGGGAGTCTACCGTGTAACCGGAACCTTCGGCCGCCTTGAGTATGGCCTGCTCCAGGTTGGAAATGAACTGGTCGCGCGCATAGAGGCTTACGCCGATGGTGCCGCCTGCGGCGGGCTGCTCGGCAGCGGGCTGTTGTGCGGGCTGCTCGGCCGCGGGGGCTTGAGGAGCTTCTGCAGGGGCCTGAGGCGTGCAAGCGGCCACTGCGGATACCGTGAGTAGGACCATCAGGATTGCCAAGAGTCTCTTCATGAATGTGTAACCTCCTC
The DNA here is from genome assembly GCA_035561315.1 of Feifaniaceae bacterium. Lineage (GTDB taxonomy): Bacteria > Bacillota > Clostridia > Christensenellales > CAG-138 > JAEYLA01. The sequence continues at coordinate 247 of DATMXR010000053.1, read as the reverse complement.
GTTTTTTATGAATTGGGCGCTTGAGTACCCAAAGAAATGCCTGGATCTCTGAAGCATGCTCCCGGGAATGAAAACGTTTGTATTTGCGGAAACGGCACAAGCGCCGGATGTCGCGTTATTCATAATGGTGAAGGAAAGAAGCTGCAAGGGGGCCGCACACAAAGAGGCAGAGACGGTAAAAATGCGCGGTGTCGATCAGATAGTTGAATTATAACAGAACCGCCGCGGCTTGGTCAATATTTATATG
>DATMXR010000052.1:0-5106 GCA_035561315.1 Feifaniaceae bacterium | reverse complement strand
GAATGATTATCATATAATGAGCATGTAAAAGGAGGAACGCCATGAGCTATCAATTACCCACCAAATGCCCAGTGTGCCAAAGCCCGCTTCACGTCACCCGGCTTGCCTGCCCGTCCTGCAAGACGGAGCTTTCCGGCAGCTTTGTTCCCTGCAAATACTGCGCGCTGGATGAAAAGCAGCAGGTGTTCTTGGAGACGTTCCTTAAGTGCAGGGGGAACATCAAGGACGTGGAACGCACGCTGGGGCTTTCATACCCCACGGTAAAGGGGCTTCTGGATGATCTTTTGCGCGCGCTGTACCCCGGAGAAACCGGCGCGCAAAAGGAAGAGGCGCTTCGCGTTTCGGATATATTGGACCGCCTGGAGAACAAAGAAATCAACGCCGCGGAGGCGGCGCAATTATTGGCGAAAGCGAGAGGAGACTAACAAATGGAAGCAACAGACAAATCAAGGATTTTAAATATGCTCAGGGAAGGGCATATCACCGTGGAGGAGGCGGAGGAGCTGCTGCGCGCGCTGGAACAGGCGCAGGTATCCGCGGCGCCGGTCCCGCTCAAGGACGCCCGCGGCCGTAAAGCCGGCCATAAGCTGCGCGTGGTGGTGGACGCGGGGGAAAACAGCCAGAAGGCGAAGGTAAACGTCAACATTCCCGTCTCCCTGATCAGGACCATAGGCCCCATCATCGCGAAGAACCTGCCCGCGGAAGCGAAGCAGGAGCTCGATAAGGCGGGGGTGGATCTCTTGGCGATCATGGACAGCATCGAGCAGTTGATCGAAAGCGGGATCGAGGAGGATATCGTGAATGTTGATGTCGGTGAAGGGCCGGATGTCTCCAAGGTGCGCGTCTATGTCGAATAGGCCGGTATTCTTCCTGTGCTTCAGGATACGGGTCAGGAAAGAAAAGAAGTTCGGCTTTGCATTCGCGCTGCCGCTCTTTACGCTGTTTGCCTATGCGGATATGCTGGACGATTTTGCGCAGCTTACGAAGCTGTTCACGCCCCGCGCCGCCGCCGCAGCGGTAAAAACCGGCGCACAGGCGGCGGCGAAATGGAGCGTAAGCGTGACGGGCAGCCTCATGGAGGCATTATGGGAGCTTGCCGTAAGGACCGGGCCTCTGGATATCGTGGACGCGGACGTAACGGATAAAAACGGCTCGGTTTTATTCAAGCTGATGACGCGCTAGGGGGAAAAATGAAATTACTTGTAAAACTCATCATATGCTTCGGCGCGCTGGCCGTCACCGCATACGCATTTCCCGCGCAGGTGACGGCGGAAGGCGGGGTATGGACGCTCATAGCCGCGGCGGCCATACTGTGGCTGCTGAACCTTATTGTAAAACCGCTGCTGCATGCGCTGTGCCTGCCCGTTACGCTCGTAACGGCCGGATTGTTCTTTTTTGTGGTCAACGCGTGGATGGTGAGCCTGGCGGACGCCATACTGCCGGGGCTGCATATTGAAGGGTTCTGGCTGAAGCTGCTTGCGGCGTTCCTCGTATCGGTTGGAAACGCGGCGCTGCTTTCGGCGCGAAAAGCGCGCATGTAGGCGGACCGAACATGCGGTTGCACAAATAAAATGCACGGCTCTATTATAAAAGCGCCGTGCATTTTTCGTTACTGAAGGGAAAAGCCTATGCGCCCGCGGGCGCATCGAAACCGGTTTTAGGTTTGACCCGGCGCGCTTTGTTTATAATGCTACTATCGAAGCGGAGAAAGGATGTGTTTTTATGAGGATCAGCGCGAGGAACCAGATCAAGGGCAGAATTGTTTCCATAGACAAAGGCCTGGTCAATGCCATCGTGGTCATAGACATCGGCGGCGGGAACAAAATAACCGCCAATATTTCCGTGAAGGCGGTGGAGGAGCTTGGGCTTACCGCGGGAGCGGACGCGTATGCCGTCATCAAGGCTTCGTCCGTGATGGTGGGCGTGGATGGTTAGAAACGAAATCCCCTTATACAAAGAGGCCCGTACGCGGGCTTTTTTGCTGGAGCTTGAGGATGATATAATGGGGTTACTATTCCAGAGAGGACGGATGGCAACATGCAATCGTGCAACAGGATTTTGATGCAAAAAGCCGGGGAAAGCGACTTGGAAGCGCTCAATGTGCTTTACCGGGAGGCAATCCGGTACTTTGCGTTTGACCCGACGCATCTGATGGCGCCACCGGAAGTATGCTTATTGGAAGGGGATCTGCCGCCAAACGGAAAGAGGGAGCAATTTATATTCAATGGAATCTATGAGGGCGATACGCTGATAGGATACACCACGTTCTATTGCGGGTATCCGCAAGCGGATACATTATATCTGTGCTTCTTATATCTTGGGGAAAGGCGCCGCGGATGCGGGTACGGAAAACAGACGGTGGAATTACTTGCGGGGTATGGAAGAGACATGGGGATGAAACGCATGCTTGCGGCAGTGTCCCTCAAAAACTGGTATGGAATCCGGTTCTGGCACAGCGCCGGATTTCAAAGGCTGACCAGAGTCAGCTTGGAAGGGCCGTTTTCTCAGGCGCATTACGGCTGCATCGAACTGGAGCGGAGCCTGTAGCAAACAAAACTATTTTTCCGCCATGCCCCCATGCATCCGTTTTGCGGTCTCGTACAGCAAAAGCCCCGCCGCCATGGAGGCGTTCAATGATTCCGCGCGCCCGTACATCGGCAGCTTCACCAAACGGCACAGGGACGCGATCTCTTCGGATACCCCGCTGCCCTCGTTGCCTATCACGACGGCGCAGTTTTTGCCGGGCTCGGGAAGTGTTGCACTGCCGTTTAGGTGCCCGCACAGAAGCGTATAGCCTTCCGCCTTTAGGGCTTTGAGCGCCCCGTACAGGTCCCCCTTCCAAAGCGGGACATGGTATGTGGAGCCCATCGCCGCGCGGAGGGATTTCGGCGAATACGGGTCGGCGCAGCCGTTTGAAAGCAGCAGGGCGTTTGCGCCCATGGCGTCCGCCGTGCGCAGTATGGCGCCGAGGTTTCCCGGGTCCTGCACGGTATCGAGCGCCACAAGCATCCCGGAAGGAAAGCGCCCGATAAAAGGCGAGGTCTCGACCGTGGCGCATACCCGCTGGGGCGTTTTTGTATCGCACATGGCCTCGATTACCGGGCGGGCGACGGCGTATATGGCGGTCCCGCGCGCTTCAAGCAAAGAGCGTTCCTCTAAAAACTCCTGTTCCGCGCCCTCCTCAAAGAACGCCTCCCGCACGGCCATTTTGGAGGAGATCGCCTCCTGCAAAAGCTTTCGCCCTTCGATCAGGTGCAGGGCATACGCCTGCCTGTTCTTGGCCAAAGCAAGGCTTTTCGCGCGCTTTACAATTTCATTGGAACGGCTTTCTATTTTCACGTCGGCGTCCTCCTGCCGCAATGGGGTAAAGAAAAGTGGCATCCTGCTTTTACACGGATGCCACCTCAATTGCTCTTAATCTTAGGCGCGCGCCTTGTTGGCGACGTCCACGAGCTCCTTGAACGCCTGCATGTCGGAAATGGCAAGGTCCGCAAGCACCTTGCGGTTGACTTCCACGCCCGCGAGCTTCAGGCCGTTGATCATGCGGCTGTAGGTGGTCCCGTTGATACGGGCGCCGGCGTTGATACGGGCGATCCACAGCTTGCGGTATTCGCGCTTTTTGAGTTTGCGGCCGACATACGCGTAGGAGAGGGATTTCATCACCTGCTGCGTCGCGCTTCTGTACTGCTTGCTCTTTGCGCCGTAGTAGCCCTTCGCGAGCTTTAAGACCTTGCGGCGCTTTTTAACGGCATTGACTGCCCTTTTGATTCTGGCCATATTCTAAATCCTCCCTTATTTATACGGTATCAGCTCGCGCACTTTCTTCTCTTCGCATGCGGCAATGTAGCCGACCTGCCTGAGGCCGCGCAGACGCTTGGTGGATTTCTTGGTCAGAATGTGGCTCTTGTACGCTTTGCCGCGCTTGATCCTGCCGGACTTCGTCAGGCTGAAGCGTTTTGCCGCACCCCTGTGGGTTTTGATCTTTGGCATGGGGTAGTTCCTCCTAAATAAAATTGTATGCCGTCGGTTTATCCTTTTAGCGTAAAACGGCGTTACCGGGGATTGAGTATCATGTACATGTTGCGGCCTTCCTGCTTGGCGGGGCGGTCTATTACGCCCGCTTCCTTCACAAGCTCAAAGAAGGTTCTCATGACCTCCAGGCCGATTTCCCCGTGGGTGGCCTGCCTTCCGCGGAAACGGATGGAGACCTTGACCTTGTCGCCGTTCTGCAGGAATTTGATGCAGTTTTTGGCCTTGACCTCCATATCATGCAGATCGATGGTCGCAGAGAGGCGCACTTCCTTAAGTTCGACGATCTTTTGGTTTTTGCGCTGTTCCTTTTCGCGCTTCGTCAGATCAAAGCGATACTTGCCGTAATCCATGAACTTGCAGACAGGCGGCGTGGCCTGCGGCGCGATTTTCACAAGATCCAGCCCGCGCTCTTCTGCCATGGCCTGCGCGACATTGTTGGCCACGATGCCCAGCTGTTCGCCGTTTTCATCGATCAGGCGCACCTCGCGGTCGCGGATCTCCTCGTTGATCATCAGATCCTGATTGCTGATAGTAAGACACCTCCATGTTTCTGATTGTTATCGTGTTTCGTTCAGCCCATGAAAAAAAGCGGGCGCAACGCACCCACCTATACACTCGAATTCCGATTGTAAGAACCGTGCCTGGTAAAGTACCGGCAGGTGAGAAGCGGGCGCTTCTGCTTGAACAATAGAATTATATAGAAGAATTCGTTCGCTGTCAACCCAAAAGGCAACTTTTCTAACCCATTTGTAGTCGTTTTGGCAACTATTGCGAATTAGCGCTTGGCGGTATGGTAGAAGGACACAAAAAGGATGTCCGGCAGGGTCAAGCATTACCCGCCAACCTTCTTCAAGCTGCACCGCTGAAAGCTCAGCGTCACAAGACACTGTACTACCAACCTGCACTTTCCGTTTCATTTCGTCCCTTTACTCGTACAACTCATCATTGGAAAACAGCTCACAGTATTTTAGCTGCTGGTTATAAAATGAATCGTGATTTCCTCCTGTAAATTCCAATTTTATGTCATGCGCTAAAGTTTCATCTTGACTTACAATTTCCGGATAAGTATAGGCG
>DATMXR010000051.1:0-6995 GCA_035561315.1 Feifaniaceae bacterium | reverse complement strand
GTACAGCCACAGCGACGTGGAGAGTATGCCCATGACGCAGGAGAGCATCAGCAGCGCCATCGGCAGGCGGCGCTGTTTTTTTGTGCTCCGCCCGCGATATTCCAGGCCGGCTATAAGCAGGCCTGTGAGCGCGGCGGCGGAGGCCGTGAACCCCGGCAGGCGCGCATACCATGCCCCGCTCAAGAAAAAATGGTCCGCGAGCAGAAAGCCCGCCCCCAGGCTGCACAGAAAAGAAAGCAGCGGTGCCAAGGCACTCCCCCCTTATGGCCGGATATTCAGGATTATACCATGAAAAAGTCACAAAAAACAGGTGGAGCGGTTATCCCATGCATGCTATACTATAACGTGAAGCAATAGGTCTATATATTGCAATTTTTAATAAGTTCAAGGAGGGTATTTTATGCAATACTCCCGCGAGGTGGAGGAAATGGTTTGCGTCGCCAAGGGCGCAAAGCATGGCCCTGCCCCCATTCCCGAGGAGGGCAGGTGGGTCAAGGCCAAGCAAATCACGGACATCAGCGGCCTTACGCACGGCGTGGGCTGGTGCGCGCCGCAGCAGGGCGCGTGCAAGCTGACGCTCAACGTCAAAAACGGCGTCATTGAGGAAGCGCTCATTGAGACCATCGGATGTTCCGGCATGACGCATTCGGCGGCCATGGCCGCAGAGGTGCTGCCCGGCAAGACGGTGCTCGAGGCGCTCAATACCGACCTTGTGTGCGACGCCATCAACACCGCCATGCGCGAGCTGTTCCTGCAGATCGCCTACGGCCGTACGCAGAGCGCGTTCTCCGAGGACGGCCTGCCCATAGGCGCGGGCCTTGAGGACCTGGGCAAGGGCCTCAGGTCCCAGATCGGCACCATGTACGGCACCGGCGCGAAGGGCGTACGCTACCTCGAAATGGCGGAAGGCTATGTGCTGGGCATAGGCCTCGACGCGGAGGATCAGGTGATCGGCTACCGCTTCGTCTCTTTGGGCAAGATGATGGACGCCATCAAGAAGGGCGTGGGCCCCAAGGAAGCGTTTGAAAAGAACATCGGCACCTACGGCCGCTTTGCGGAAGCCGTCAAGGTGATCGACCCGCGCCACGAATAAGAAAGGAGGGAGTAGCAATGATCCGATTTGAAGGGTACGAAAGAAGAATAGAAAAAATCAACCGCTCCCTCGCCGAATACGGCGTCAGCGGCCTTGAGGACGCGCAGGCGATCTGCAAAAGCAAGGGCGTGGACGTGGAGGGAATCGTCCGTTCCATACAGCCCATCGCGTTCGACAACGCCGTATGGGCGTATATCGCGGGCGCGGCCATCGCCATCAAGAAGGGCTGCAAAAATGCCGCGGACGCGGCGGAGGCGCTGGGCCTCGGGCTCCAGGCGTTCTGCATCCCCGGCTCCGTCGCGGACCAGCGCGCCGTAGGCCTTGGCCACGGCAACCTCGCCGCCATGCTGCTGCGCGAGGAGACCAAGTGCTTCGCGTTCCTGGCCGGGCATGAAAGCTTTGCCGCAGCCGAAGGCGCCATAGGCATCGCAAAGACCGCCAATAAAGTAAGAAAGACCCCCCTGCAGGTCATATTGAACGGCCTCGGCAAGGACGCCGCCACCATCATCTCCCGCATCAACGGGTTTACCCTGGTGGAAACGGAATATGACTATTATACCGGCGAATTGAAGATCGTCTACGAGAAGGCGTTCTCCACCGGAGACCGCGCCAAGGTGCGCTGCTACGGCGCGGACGACGTGAACGAAGGCGTCGCCATCATGCGGCATGAGAACGTGGACGTTTCCATCACCGGCAACTCCACCAACCCCACCCGCTTCCAGCACCCCGTCGCGGGCACCTACAAGAAGTGGTGCAACGAGAACGGCCGGAAGTATTTCTCCGTGGCCTCCGGCGGCGGCACGGGCCGCACCCTGCACCCAGACAACATGGCGGCGGGCCCGGCTTCCTACGGCATGACGGACACCATGGGCCGCATGCATTCGGACGCGCAGTTCGCCGGCTCCTCCTCCGTGCCCGCGCATGTGGAGATGATGGGTCTTATCGGCATGGGCAACAACCCCATGGTCGGCGCTTCCGTCGCGGTGGCGGTGGCCATCGAGCAGGCGGGCTAATAATCGATGCCCGAACGGCGCATGGGCCCTCCCATGCGCCGTTTTACAAAATCAGGATTTATAAAAACCCCGTTTCTGATTCCTGTTTTATGTTTACAATTAGGACGATATGCTCCGGGTCTTCCCCGGGGAAGCGTCCGGAATGAAAGGAGAAACACATGAAATCTTTGAAAGGCACCAAGACGGAAGCGAATTTGCTGGCGGCGTTCGCCGGGGAATCCCAGGCGCGCACCAAGTACTCCTACTATGCGTCCCAGGCCAAGAAGGACGGCTACGAGCAGATCGCGGCGCTCTTTACGGAGACTGCCGACAACGAGAAGGAGCACGCCAAGCTCTGGTTCAAGTTCCTGCACAACGGCATTCCCAAGACGGAGGAAAACCTCAAGGACGCCGCCGCGGGCGAGCACTACGAGTGGACGGATATGTACGCCACCATGGCCAAGGAAGCGCGTGAAGAGGGCTTTGACAACATCGCCAAGATGATGGAGGGCGTCGCCGCCATCGAAAAGCGGCATGAAGAGCGCTACCTGAAGCTGCTGCAGAACATCGAGGAGGGCGAGGTATTCAAAAAGGACGCGCCCGTTAAGTGGATCTGCGCCAACTGCGGCCATGTGCACGAAGGCCCCGAGGCGCCGGGCGTATGTCCCGTATGCGCGCACCCCTTAAGCTACTTCCAGGTGCTTTCGGAGAACTATTAAAAAAAAGCCGCTTTGGGCAAATGCCGAAGCGGCTTTTTCCCAATGAATTATTCATTGCATGCCCATGCATACGCCTTGCGTATGCATGGGCATGCAAAAGCCGCCGGGCAGCCTGATGCCGGCGGCTTTTGCCGATTAAGGAGGAAGAACGCTTGGGGTCAAGAGTTAGCGCTTGCCGCGCGTGATGACGTCGAACGCGACCGCGATGATAAATATAACGCCCTTTACGACATACTGGACGGAAATATCCACGCCCATCAAATTCATGCCGTTGGTCAGGGACATAATGACCAAAGCGCCTATGATGGTGTTCGTCACCTTGCCGATGCCGCCGCCGACGGATACGCCGCCGATGTAGGAGGAAGCGATGGCGTCAAGCTCGAAGCCGAGGCCGGCCTGCGGCGTCGCGGAAGCCAGGCGCGAGGTGTAGAGCATGCCGGAAAGCGCCGCGAGCATACTCATGGAAGCAAACACGAGAAGCGTCACTTTTCTGACATTGATGCCGGAAAGCTCCGCCGCCTCCGAGTTGCCGCCGATGCCGTACACGCTGCGGCCAAAGCGCGTCTTATTGAGCACGAAGTTGTAAATAAAGAGCACAGCGGCCACGATTACCGCCGTCCAGGGCAGGCCTTTGTAGTTGGCCAGCACCAGTATGAACGCAACGATGATGGCGGAAAACAATATGAGCTGGCCGATGAATATCGGCAGAGAATTCACCTTGAACTGGTAGCGCAAGAGCTGCCGCCTGTTATTGAGCTGGGAGGCTACCATCAGCACCGCCGCGATGAGGCCTATCAGCACCGTAAGCTTGTGTATGCCGTCCTCCGCGGGCATAAAATCCGGAAGGAAGCCGTTGGAGAGCGCCTTGAACGTTTCATCGCGCACGATGATGGTGCCCGTGCCCGCCGTTACCATGGAAAGAAGCCCGCGGAATATGAACATGCCGGCAAGCGTCGTCACAAACGCCGGCACCTTCACAATGGATACGAGCGTGCCCTGGTAAAGGCCTACGACCGCGCCGCACAGGAGTATCACGGGGATCACCACGTACACCGGTATGTTGTTGGAAAGCATCAGGGCGGAGACCGCGCCTAAAAAGCCCGCCACATAGCCCACCGAAAGATCGATGTGCTTGATGATGAGTATCAGCGTCATGCCTATGGCCAGCACCGCCACATAGCCCGTCTGGTTGATGAGGTCCGACAGGTTGCGCGGGGACAGGAAGCGCCCCTTGGTCATGATGCCGAAAAACAGGAATATGGCGACCAGCGCGATGTACATGACATAATCGCGTACGTTGTTCTTTAACAGCGCGCCGAACTCCCGGCCAAGGCCGGGCCTGTTTTCGGCGGATGCGGTGTTGTTTGTTTTCATGCGGATTCCTCCCCTGTCTTGGTGGCCATGGCCATGACGGCCTGCTCCGTGGCCTCCTGTGCTCTAAGTTCCCCCGTGATGCTGCCCTCGGCCATGACATAGAGCCTGTCGCTCATGCCGAGTATTTCTAAAAGCTCGGACGAGATCATGATGATGCTCATGCCCTGCTCCACGAGGCGGTTCATGATGCTGTAAATTTCAAATTTGGCGCCCACGTCGATGCCGCGCGTGGGTTCGTCCAGTATGAGCACCCTGGGCTCGGTGAAGAGCCATTTCGCGACGGACACCTTCTGCTGGTTGCCGCCCGAAAGGTTATTTACCTTCTGCTGCACGGAGGGCGTCTTGATATTCAAGGAGTCCTTGTATTCGTTCGCGACGCGGACCTCCTCGTTTTCGTTGACCCTGAGGCCTTCCATCAGCTTGTCGATGCCCGCGATCGTAATGTTGTACTTGATATCCTGTATCAGCACAAGGCCGTTGCCCTTGCGGTCCTCCGTCACATAGGCGAGCCCGTCCTTCACGGCGTCCGCCGGATGCCTGAAGCGCACGCGCCTGCCGTTTATAAACAGCTCGCCGCCCGTGATATGGTAGCCCGGCATGTTGCCGAACACGCTCATGGCAAGCTCCGTGCGGCCCGCGCCCAAAAGCCCCGCAAGGCCCACGATCTCGCCCTTGTGCACCTTGAGGCTGACGTCGTGCAAAATCTCCCTGTCCCGCACGGGGTCGTAAACCGTCCAGTTGCGGATCTCGAACGCCACTTCTTTGGTTGGCTGCACGTCCCGCTTGGGATAGATGTTTTCGATCTCGCGCCCGACCATGTGGCGGATGATCTCATGCTCCGTGATCTTGCGCTCTGCGGCGTCCATGGAGAGAATTGTTTTTCCGTCCCGCAATACGGTGATGGTATCCGCGATGGAAACGACTTCCTTGAGCTTGTGGGAGATCATGATGCAGGTGACGCCCTGCTTTTTCAACTGCCGCAGGAGGTTCAGAAGGTTCTCGCTGCCGTCCTCGTTGAGCGCGGCGGTGGGTTCGTCCAGTATGAGCAGCTTTACGTTCTTGGAGAGCGCTTTGGCGATTTCCACCAGCTGCCGATTGCCCACGCCCAGGTCTCTGATCTTGGTGGCGGGGTTGACGTTGAGCTGCACGCGCTCGAGCATCTGTTTGGCGCGGACGATGGTTTCCGACCAATCTATGACGCCGCCCTTCATGATCTCATGGCCGAAGAATATGTTTTCATAAACCGAAAGCTCGGGGATGAGCGCAAGCTCCTGATAGATAATGGCGATGCCCGCTTCTTCGCTGTCCGCAATGTGCTTAAATCGCTGCTCTTTCCCCTCGTATATAATGTCCCCCTCGTAGGTGCCGTGGGGGTGAACGCCGGAAAGCACCTTCATCAATGTGGATTTCCCAGCCCCGTTTTCGCCGACGAGGCAGTGGATCTCCCCGCGCTTCACTTTGAAGTTGACGCGGTCGAGCGCCTTGACGCCCGGAAATTGCTTGGTGATCCCGCGCATTTCCAAAAGAATGTCGTTCAAGAGAGCACCCCTTTTTCTTCAAAATGCATCAATACAGCATGCAGGTATTGCATGGTAAACGTTCCAATGGATCTAAGCGCATCCCCGCGCAGGCTGCAAAAGAATAGGGGATGACGCCGCGTCAGCCGTGACGGTACGGTTCAGGCCGCTTAAAAAATGCTTAAAACCGGGTTATGTGGAAAATCGGCGCATTTATCCCGTTTCAGCATCCTGACCGGCCCATACCTGGGCCGGTCAGGATGTTGTTTATGGAAGGTTGCAGTTTAGTTGAGGCCTTCGAACTTCGAGGCGTCATAGTAGCCGGTGTCGACCAGCGCCGCCTTGACGTTGTCCTTGGTCACAACCACGACGGGGGTCTGCTTCGCGGGAACGTCCTTCACAAGGTTGTTGTAGGAGGCGTCCGTCACGGGGGTCTGGCCGCCGATCACGGCGATGGCCATATCCATGGCGTCCTTCGCTAAGGTGCGGGTGTCCTTGAACACCGTCATAGATTGCTTGCCGTCTATGATGTACTGCACGGAAGCCTGTTCGGCATCCTGGCCGGTGATGAAGTAACCGGTGACGTCCTTATCGGCCGCGAACACGTCCGCGATGGAGCGGGCGGTACCGTCGTTGGGCGCCAGGATGTAGCACTGGCCCTTGTCGGCGGCGGAAGCGGCGGTCAGGTGGGACTCTGCCTTGGACTTGGCTTCGTTGAAGTCCCAGTTGGTGGTGACCTGGCCGATGATCTTGCTCATTTCGTCGCGGGTCAGCGTCGCCTTATCCTGCAGGGCGATCGCCTCGGAGGAGTTCTTGATCACGAACGTGCCGTCCGCGATCTTGGGCTGCAGCTTGTTCCACGCGCCTTCAAAGAACAGGAACGCATTGTTGTCCGTCGCGGCGCCCGCATACAGGTAGAGAGGCAAGCCCGTGCCGCTGGCGTTGTCCACCAGGTACTGGCCCATCGCCTCGCCGACCGCGATGCTGTCGAACGTGACATAGTAATCGAGCTTATCCGTCTCGGTGATGAGGCGGTCGTAGGAGATGACGGTCACGCCTGCGTCCTTCGCGGCGTCAACGGTGGCGGCCGCCGCCGTGGCGTCCTGCGGGCAGATGATGAGCACTTTGATGCCCTTGCTGATAAGGGTCTCAACGTTGGTCTTTTCCGTTGCGGAAGAGCCCTGGCTGAAAAGAACGTCTACGGTGTAGTCCGTTTCGCCTATGACGGTACGGAAGCTCGTTTCGTCCTGCAGCCAGCGGGGTTCATCCTTCGTGGGGAGGACGACGCCTACATCCACGG
>DATMXR010000050.1:0-3044 GCA_035561315.1 Feifaniaceae bacterium | reverse complement strand
CCTGGAACGCGCGCACATCCTCCGTGCTTTTGATGTTTCCGGGCGGGTCGTAGCCCCGCACCACATAGTTGCCCCGGCTGCTTTTGCCGATGCCCAGGCTCAGCTTATAAATGTCCTCCGCGTAGGCAAGCCGCTCCCTGTCCGCGGGCATGGGCGGCACCTCGGTCGTTTTCAGCACGGCGGCCATGGCTTTATCAAACTGCTTCTGCGTCTTCTCGCCCCATACCCCGTCCACCGTCAGCCCGCCCAGCCAGCGCTGCATTTCCTTTACCGCCTCTTTGCCGACCACCCCCGCGGGCGGCGTGTATCCCTCCACCGCGTACCGCTCCACGGGCAGCGCGTAATTTGTATTGTTCTGGCCATATGCGGTATTATCTTTATATTTTGTCATTTTACCCCTCTGCTTTCAATAGGCTTTGCGCTCCGTCCGCCACTTTTCATAATTTGTTTTTTTTTAGCCGCGGCGGTATTGCGCGGCCTCCCTGATTTGCCGCTCGCAGGCGCGGAACTCCCCCGCACTCATTCCAAGGTAGTCCGTTTCGTCAGGCGGGATATCGCTGCGCGCCGCATACTCCATTAAGCCCCGCAGCCGTTCCGCGTCCTCCGCAATGCGCCGCGCCTCCAGCCGGATATGCGTATGCAGCAGCGCGCCGCGCACCGCGTCCAGCGGTATCCCGTGCTCTTTGGAGAGCCGCAGCAGTACCCAGCGCGCCTGCTCCAGCTCCCTGTCCCCGCCGTGATCGTTTAAAAACGCCTGTTCCTCCGCAGGGAACCCTTCGTAATCCATCGCCGTATTCCTCCGTAATGTGGTATATATATTAAGAACATATGTTTGTATAAATCATAGCACATCCGCCGCGCGCATACAAGAACAAACGGTCGTATCTGCAAAATATAGAATGATTGTGAGAATGCCGTTCTGTACGCCGCACAGAAAAAAGCGCCCTTGCTCTGTAACAGAGTAAGGGCGCAAAACAAGCTACTTTCCGAATTGCTGTGGAATGAAAAAATAGCTCCTTTTTATATATCGGCAAGCGTAACGCCGCCCGAAAGCGAGGCCTTCACGTCGATGGCACGCTGGTTTTTGGAGCCGCGAAACCTGAGATCGTAGCTTTTTTGCTCCTGCAAAAACGGCCCGTCTATCAGCACGTCGGTTTGCTGCAGAAGCGAAAGGACGTCCTGATCTGATTTCGCTTGTTCCAAAAGCTCCTCAAACAGATATCCGGTATAGGCGAATACGTCGTATCCCGCCGCGCGGACAAGCGCCGCAAGCTCTGCCATGGCCTTAGGCTGAGAGAACGGCTCTCCGCCGCTTAACGTGATGCCGCGCAGCAGAGGGCTTTGCTTCATTTCCGCCACGATCTTTTCCGGCTCCGCCGCAAATCCGCCGGAGAACGGCCAGGTATGCGCATTGTGGCAGCCGGGGCAATGGTGCGGGCAGCCCTGCGCGAACACCGTATAGCGAAAACCGGGGCCGTCCACGATGGATTCGCGGACCACCCCGGCCAGACGCAGCGTTGTCACAGCGTCTCCATCGGCCTTGGGCCTTTCGAAACATTGATGTGCTTCACCCTGTCGTTCACCTCGGCGCGCTTGGCGTTGTTGAACCGGTCCAGCGTGCCCACGAGGTAGCCGGTGATGCGGCGGATGCGCTCGAAGCCCGGGCCGTCCTCCTCCGTCCGCCCGCACTTGGGGCAGGTATCCCCTATGATGCCGGAATACCGGCAGGCGGGGTCGCGGTCCAGCGGGTGGTTGATGGAGCCGTAGCCCACGCCGCTATTTTTCATGGCGCGGATCACGGCCTCGAACGCCTCGAGGTTCTCCGAAGGGTCGCCGTCCAGCTCCACATAGGTGATATGCCCGCCGTTGGTGAGCGCGTGGTAGGGGGCTTCCAGTTTGATCTTTTCATATGCGCCGATGGGGAAATATACCGGCACATGGAAGGAGTTCGTATAGTACGGGCGGTCCGTCACGCCGGGGATGGAGCCGAAGCGCTTGCGGTCGATCTCCACGAACCGGCCGGAAAGCCCTTCCGCGGGCGTCGCGATGAGGGAGAAATTGAGCCTGTGCTTCTGCGCCTCGCCGTCCATGCGCCTGCGCATATGGGCGATGATATTAAGGCCCAGCTCCTGCGCCTCCGGCGATTCGCCGTGGTGCTGTCCGGTCAGCGATTTGAGCGTTTCCGCAAGGCCGATAAAGCCCACGGTCAGCGTGCCGTGCTTTAATACCTCGCGCACCTCGTCGTCCGGGGCCAGCTTTTCCGAATCGAGCCATATGCCGTCCCCCATCAGGAACGGGAAATTGCGCATCCTCTTGCGGCACTGGATCTCAAAGCGGTCCAGAAGCTGATCCACGCAGAGGTCCATCATTTCATCGAGCTTTTGATAGAACGTCTCAATGGAGCCGTTACTCAATATCGCGAGGCGCGGCAGGTTGATGGACGTAAAGCTCAGATTGCCGCGGCCGTTTACGATCTGCCGCTCCGGGTCGTTGACGTTGCCGATGACGCGTGTGCGGCAGCCCATGTAGGCGATCTCCGTCTCCACCTGTCCGGGTTTGTAATACTGGAGGTTAAAGGGCGCGTCGATAAACGAGAAATTCGGGAACAGCCGTTTCGCGCTCACCCTGCAGGCAAGCTTAAACAGGTCATAGTTCGGGTCGCCCTCGTTGCAGCTCACACCTTCCTTGACCTTGAATATCTGGATGGGGAATATGGGCGTTTCGCCGTAGCCCAGGCCCGCCTCGGTCGCAAGCAGCATGTTTTTGATCACCATGCGGCCTTCGGGCGTAGTATCCGTGCCGTAGTTGATGGAGCTGAACGGCACCTGCGCGCCCGCTCTACTATGCATCGTATTCAGGTTGTGGATAAGCGCCTCCATGGACTGGTAGGTGGCGCGCTCGGTGGCGGCAAGCGCGTGCTTCATGGCAAACGCCTGGGTCTTTTCCACAAGGGAAAGCGGCAGCGTTTCATCCGCAAGCAAGGCGCGCTCGGCAGCAATGTAGCCATCCTCATCCGCCACGGTGGGCTTCAGTCCCTTTTGACG
>DATMXR010000049.1:0-5239 GCA_035561315.1 Feifaniaceae bacterium | reverse complement strand
ATATATATTCAAGTGCACTTAGCGCGGCCGCGGGTTCGGTGCCGCAAAGGGGCAAAAAAGGCGCCGGTGACGCCTTTTTAGAACCCCGGGGTTTCGCCGTAGGTAAAATATCCTTGCATTATGCATTGAAAATGCTTAATGCGACAGCCCCTTTTCGTACAATCCGTTTACCGCTTCCGCAGCATTTCGTGTATGGCGGCGGCGGCCTTCTTGCCCGCGCCCATGGCGAGTATCACGGTGGCGGCCCCGGTCACGGCGTCGCCCCCCGCATAGACGCGGGGCTTGCTGGTGGCGCCGGTTTCCTCCTCCGCGATGATGCCGCCCCATTTCTGCGTGGCGAGTCCGGGCGTGGTATCCTTAATGAGCGGGTTGGGCGAATTGCCTATGGCGACGACGACGGTATCCACCTCCAGCGTAAACGCGCTGCCTTCCTTCGCGACGGGCCGCCTGCGGCCGGATGCGTCCGGCTCGCCAAGCGTCATTTCCACGCATTCCATGGAGACGACGCTGCCGTTTTCATCCCCGTTGATGCGGGTGGGGTTTGTGAGCACCTTGAATACGACATCCTCTTCCTTGGCGTGGTGGACTTCCTCCAGCCGCGCGGGCATTTCGTTTTCGCTGCGGCGGTATACGATATATACCGTTTCCGCGCCCAGGCGCTTGGCGCAGCGCGCCGCGTCCATGGCCACGTTGCCGCCGCCGATGACGGCGACGCGCTTGCCCACGCGCACGGGGGTATCCGTGACGGGGAACGTATAGGCCTTCATCAGGTTGACGCGGGTCAAAAATTCGTTGGCGGAGTATACGCCGTTCAGGTTTTCGCCGGGAATCCTCTGGAAATTCGGGAGGCCCGCGCCGGAGCCGACGAACACGGCGTCGAACCCTTCCTCCTCCAACAGCTCGTCCAGGCTGACGGAGCGGCCCACGACGGTGTTGGTTTCGATCTTGACGCCCAGTTTCTCCACGGTCGCGATCTCCTCGCGCACCAGCGCCTTGGGCAGGCGGAATTCCGGTATGCCGTAGACCAGCACGCCGCCGGGGGTGTGCAGGGCCTCGAATATCGTGACGTCGTAGCCGAGCTTCGCCAGGTCCGCCGCGCAGGTCAGCCCCGCGGGGCCGGAGCCCACCACGGCGACGCGTCTGCCGTTCTTTTCGGGCGCGGGCGCGGGCTTTGCGCCCTCCTCCCTCGCCTTTTGCATAGCGTGGTCCGCGGCGAACCGTTCCAGGCGGCCGATACCCACGGGCTCGCCCTTGATGCCGCGCACACAGCGCTGCTCGCACTGCGTTTCCTGCGGGCAGACGCGCCCGCAGATGGCGGGAAGGTTGTTTGTGCTCTTCAATATCTCATACGCAAGGTCAAAATCGGTTTCGGATATGGCCTTGATAAACTCGGGGATTCGGACGTTCACCGGGCAGCCCGCCACGCAGGGCTTGTTTTTGCACTGCAAGCAGCGCGCGGCTTCCTCCTGCGCCATGGCGACGTCGTACCCTTGGGAAACCTCCTCGAAGTTTTTATTCCGTACGTCCGGCGCCTGCTCGCGCGCGGGCAGTTTTTTTGGATTCATGTTGGGCATATTACTTTACTTCCTCCCCGGTCAGGCGGCAGATATGCCGTTCCATGCTTTCGGTCTCCTGGGGCTTATACATGCGGCTCCTCTGGATGGCTTCGTCAAAATCCACCTGGTGCGCGTCGAAATCCGGCCCGTCCACGCAGGCGAACTTGGTCTCTCCGCCCACGGTGACGCGGCAGCCGCCGCACATGCCGGTGCCGTCCACCATGACGGGATTCATGGAGACGATCGTCCTGATGCCGTACTGCTTTGTGATATTGCTTACCGCGCGCATCATGGGCAGCGGGCCTATGGCGATGACAAGGTCGTACTGTACGCCCGCCTTGATCTGGTCCTCGAGCGCCGTGGTCGTGAACCCTTTGTGGCCGTTTGAGCCGTCGTCCGTCATGATATACAGGTTGGTACATGCGTTTTGCAGCTCATCCACCAATATAAACAGGCTGGTGTTGCGGAAGCCGACGATGATATCCACATCCGCGCCGATCTCGTGCAGGGCTTTCGCCTGCGGGTAGGCGATGGCGATGCCCAGGCCCCCGCCGATCACGGCGACCTTTTTGCCCTCCAGGCCCTCGAATTCGCTGGGCTTGCCCAGGGGGCCGACAAAATCCAGTATATATTCGCCCTCGTTGAGAGCGTCAAGCTTATTCGTAGTAGCGCCCACCTTCTGGAATATGATGGTCACGGTCCCCTTTTCGCGGTCATACCCCGCTATGGTCAGCGGAATGCGCTCGCCGCTTTCATCCACGCGCAGGATTATGAACTGGCCGGGCAAAGCCTTCTTTGCGACTTTGGGCGCGAGCACCTCCAACAGGGTGACCGTTTCGTGCAAAGGCCGCTTGCGTACGATCTGATACATCCGTTTTCCTCCTTTTATCTTTCCGGGGTAGCACGTTTGCATTGTACTCCAGGCTTAACTGGGCTGTCAAATGGTTCTGCCTGCGCCCCAGGCGCCCAATACGGGAATATTCCGGGTTTTTCAACAATATTCTTAATCTCTCATATGCATTGCAAGGGGACCATGCTATCATGATAAAGTAGAGTGCGCCGTGTTTTTGGGCGTAAAAAACGGAGGTGCCTATGCAGTTAACGATTGAAAACAAAAAGATGGAAGCGGATACCGGGGAAACGCTGCTCTCCCTGATCGCCCGCGCGGGCCTTGACGACGCGCACATGGCCAGGAAGCCTTTGGCCGCGCAGATCGGCGGCGAGGTGTTCCATTTGAACTATGTGCCCGTACGGTTAAAGGACGGCGTGGAGACGCCGCGGACGGCTGTCGTCAATTCCGGGGGAACCGTCAAGCTTTTGCGCTACGGGGATACGATGGGCAGGCGCGTTTACGAGCGCACGCTTTTGTTCGTGTTTATCATGGCGGTGCGAAAGAAATTCCCCGGCGCGCGGGTCCTGGTGCAGTACGCATTGGGTCAGGGGCTGTATGTGCAGTTGGAGAAAAGCCCTGCGCTCACCGAGGCGGACACGCAATTATTAAAGGAAGAATGCCTCCGCATCATCAACGCGGACCTCCCGCTGGAGCGCGAGCGGCTGGATATCAAGGACGCCACGGAATTCTTCAGCGAGGACGGGCAGGTGGATAAAGTCCGCCTGCTGCAGTGGCGCAAATTCAGCTACTTCGACGTATACCGCCAGGGCGGATACATGGATTATTTCTACGGAGAGATGGCCCCCTCCACCGCTTATGCGAAGGTGTTCGACCTCGCCTTTGTGCACCCCGGCCTTGTCCTGCTGCTGCCCGACCATGACGACCCCGATAAGCCCGCAAACTACCAGCACAGCCCGAAGCTGTTCGCCGTGTTCGCAGAGAGCGACGAATGGGGGCGGCTGCTGCACTGCGCCAACGTGGCGGATTTAAACGACATGGTGGCCAACCACCGCGTGCGGGAGCTGGTGCGGGTGAGCGAGGCGCTGCACGAAAAGAGTTACGCCACGCTGGCCGACCGCATCGTGGAGCGCGGGGCGCGCGCGGTGCTTTTAGCGGGCCCGTCCTCCTCCGGCAAGACGACGAGCGCCAACCGGCTGTATACGCAGCTTAGGGTGCTCGGGAAAAGCCCGATCCTGTTATCGCTGGACGATTATTATATCGACCGGGACCGTATCCCGCGCGACGAATTCGGTGAAATCGACCTGGAGCACATCAACACGATCGACACCGCGCAGTTCCGCAAGGATTTGGAGCTGCTGCTTGCGGGCGAGCCGGTGGAAATCCCCAGGTTCGATTTCAAGCAGGGCAAGCGCGCCCCAATAGGTCACTTGCTGCAGGTAGGCCCGGACGAACCGCTGATCATAGAGGGCATCCACGGCCTGAACCCCCGGCTTCTTTCCGCCTCCATACCCATGGACTGCATATTCCGCGTGTACGTGAGCGCGCTCACCACTTTGAACCTCGACGACCACAACCGCATCCGCACCACCGATATCCGCCTGCTGCGGCGCATGGTGCGGGATTTTGAGACGCGCGGCGCAAGCGTGGAAAAGACGCTTTCCATGTGGCCGAGCGTAAAGCGCGGGGAGGACAAATGGATATTCCCCTACCAGGAGCAGGCGGACGCGTTTTTCAACACCGCGCTCGTTTACGAGCCCGCGGTGCTCAAAAAGCACATATTCCCGCTGCTCAAGGCCGTGCCGGAGGAAAGCCCCTACTATTACATGGCGCGGGACCTTGTGAAGTTTCTCAATTACTTCGCGGACGCGGAAATAGAGGACGAGGTGCCGCCCACGTCGATATTGCGGGAATTCATCGGCGGCAACGCGTTTTACAGGACGTTTGACTGAGTACGATCTGAGGGCTCCGCCCTCAAACACCCGCTTAGGGTCGTAACGACCCTAAGCACCCAAACAAATAAGGAGAAACAGCCGCATTCCGGTCCGGAATGCGGCCTTACGTATCGTGCATATTTCCTTATTTCGTTTTTTTCGCCTTGCGCAGGGGGAAGCTGATATGCCGCGAGGAGGAGCCGCGCAAATACCCGCCCTTCTGGACTTTGACGTCCGTCACGGTGACGACGGCCTTATCGCAGGAATCGGTGATCAGCTCCAGCGCCTCGTGCAGATGCTTGCGCTGGATCATCATCAGCAGCATGTAGCGGGATTCGTTTTCGATACCGTGAACATCCATCGTGGTAATGCCGAACCCTTTTTCGCGCAGCGTGGCGCTTAATATATGGGCGGACGTAAGATCCGGCACCACGACCTGGATGGAGGAAAGGCCGAACGCCAGCTTTTCGTCCAGCCAGGAGCCCAGAAAATTGCCCAGGCCGAAAGCCACGGCGTACACCACGATCTTGAACGGGTCGGACTGGAAGCCGGTGAGCACGGTGCTGGTGATGATGAGCCACATGGTGATCTCGACCACGGCCAAAAGGCTCCCTAAAGAGCGGATGCCGCGGTTGATGAGCACGATGCGCAGCGTGGAGGTGGTGACCTCCAGCATCTTGCCCAGGAATATGAACACATATACCCACACGCTCTGCGTCTGGGCGAATGCGGTAAGCGCATTCAGGAAGTCTGTCATACCTATATCCTCTTTTTTCGGGGCGTCTTGGGCGGAGGCGCCGCCGCCAGCCATCGAAACGCCGTTGTTCAAATAGACCGATGAAAATTATATCCATAAGCTTACAAATTGTAAAGCAAATTCTTTATGAATAGATATATGC
>DATMXR010000048.1:0-2145 GCA_035561315.1 Feifaniaceae bacterium | reverse complement strand
CGGCGCAAAGCCATGCGGGAGTCTCGGTTTTAAGCCTTCCCCGCCCCCGAATATTCTCCGCCCGAACCGGCAGACTATTCTTTAACTTATATGATTTCTGCAGGGGAGGGGAAGCGGATGGAGAACGATTTGTCAAAGCTGCCGATGATGGCGTTGAAGGATATTCCAAAGCCCGACGCGGACGCGCGGGAAATTACGGCGCTGGTCAGGGAGGACGGCCGCGTCACAGGCTACCGGTTCTCGGACGGCCGGATACTGAATAAGGAAGAAGGCGTGGCGCTCGCCAAGCGGGGCGGCATCAAGGGCGTCGGGGTGGCGGCGCGAAACGGAAATGAATATTTGAAATCCCTCCCGGATGGAACGGAAGGGAACAATCTGAATAACCTGCCGTCCGTTACGCAGCCGCATTAATAAAGAAGAGGCCCGTGGGAACGAACGGCTCCCGCGGGCTTTTCTTTTTGCCGGAAATGGCCTGTATTCGGGCTATTGGCATTATTGCAATGGCAGCACCTTGCGGATATCGTTGCGCACGTTGATGGTCTGGTAGCTTGCGAAATTGAAAAGATTCAGCGTGCGGAAGCTGACGCCGCCCAGGTTGTAGATATTCACCAGGTCCGTCACCGCGAGACTGTGCGCGGACTCGCACATGATTACGCGCGATATGCTTTCATCCTCCAGGATGTTGAAAAATATCCGCTGCGTGTTCGGGTCGGTTTGGGGAACGGCGCCCGCAAGGTGGACGGCCGCCTCCACCTGGTCCGGGGAGAGCAGGCGGTATGCGTTGTCCGGATAGGGCGCCTCCCATTCGTAGCAGCAGTTCGGGACGCCCAGCAATGTTTTGGGGCTGGAAAAATACTGCGTGACGAAATCCAGCCCCTGCTGAACGGCGTCAATGGGGTCCTGTTCCCCGGAACAGGCGTAGCCCCCGGGCATGAGTATCAAACGGTCCAGTATGCGGCTGTACAGGGCCAGCGATTCCGCAAGAGGGGGCGGGTTCTGCAATATGATGACGAGCCGGATGGAGGCGACGATGATCAGCCCGAGCATGTGCAGCTGGTTGGCGGCCAGATCCAAAAAGGAGGCATAGGCCCCGTAATCCTCCGGAAAAATATACTCAAACCCGAAATTCACCCCATAGTATCCGTTGGCCTGGACGGCTTCGCCTATGTTTTTGATCAGCGCCTGCTGCGCCTGCGGATCGGACAGTATGCTGTGCAGCAGCCCGCCGGAATAAGCGCCGCCCACCGTATTGGTCACGGCCATCAGCGGCGCGACGCCGGCCCCCCGCGCCGCGGCGATCAGCGCGGCGCTGTCGGGAACGGCGAGCACGCCGCCGGGACGGACCTCATGGTCGAATATGCTCAGGTAGGTCAGGTAGGGGAATATCGCGCTCCATTGCAGGGGATCGTCAACGGGGTGGATGTAGCCGTTGACCTCGATCACGGGCCGGACCTGTCCGTCGTTGGGGATGCGCAGCATCCGGCCGACATATACGTCGTCCGTACCCGCGAGTTCCGGGTTGAGCGAACGCAGGCGGGCGGTGGTGACATCGAATAGCCGCGCGATGGAATAAAGCGTATCGCCGGGCTGTACGGTATACTCTTTCAAGGCGTTCACTCCCTTTTGCGCATCTGTAAATTTTTATGTTGCGAAAGCAGAAAAATGAACCGGTTTGGGGGATAGAATCATCGGGCGCATTTGATCCGGAAAAGAGCTGCCGCCGAACGTTAAAAAACGATCGGCGGTATTCTTAAGACCCGGCGGATATGACCTTATGCTCAAAAAGGCCTCCGCCCTTTAAACCTTGAAAATGACCTCGCCTTTGGGGATGCCCCCAACAACCGCAACTTTAATGCACGCGCCGGGCGCTTCCAGAAAGAACTTGCTCGGGCAAACATCTTTTCTGCAAATTTCTTTATCGTACGCCTCCGGTACAAAAATGTCGATGCAGCCGCCCTCGTGACCGATGTCTATGCAGCCGCGTCTGTTCTCAAATTTCATATTCATGATCGTCTTGCTCCAATTCCGTTCCGCGCGGTATTTTTTGGAACGCCTCTTATATCATATTCCCGATCCCTTATAAAGAAACATCCCCAACCGCATTGTCGGCGGGGGATGTTTTTGGCCATCGACAAAGTCCGCAGG
>DATMXR010000047.1:0-3047 GCA_035561315.1 Feifaniaceae bacterium | reverse complement strand
CGCTCAATGGCCTGCCCGCCCCCGCTCCCACCCCCGAGTTCTTGCCTTCCGCGACGCCCGCGCAGGGCGGCGCCGTCCCGGCGGGGGCGGGCAGGCCATTGAGCGCGCCCGATACGAGCTATGCGCTCGCGATGGAACTGCGCCCCTCGCACGACAGGCTTTACGCCATGCTGCGCGTGGAGTACTCGAACGTGACGGGGAATACGCTTTTTGAGCTTCCCTTCCATCTGCACCCGAACGCCTACCAGAGCGCTTCCGCGCCGGGCGGCGGCGAGGCCTCCAACAGCTACAGCGGCGGCTTTGACAAGGGGGACGTCATCATATCCTCCGTCAGCCTGAACGGGGAGCTTGCGTATTTCAAGGTATCCGAGGACGGCATGCTCCTGACGGTGCCCTTTGTAAAGGAGCTGCTGCCCGGGGAGCGCGCGGAGGCCGCCATAGAGTTTGTGGTGGATATCCCTACGCGCAACGGCCGCTTCGGCCGCACGGAGCTTGGCTACCAGCTGGGCAATTTCCTGCCCATACTCGCCGTGTACCAGGACGGCAAATGGATGACGGACGGCTATGCGCCCATCGGCGACCCCTATTACAGCGAGGTGGCGGATTACCGCGTGGCGTTCACCTACCCCGCGGAGTATTCGCTCGCCTCCACCGGGACCGTCACCGGCACGGAAAAAAACGGCGCGCTGACCACAAGCTATGTCGCCGCGAAGGACGTACGCGAGTTCGCCTGTATGCTGGGCCGTTCCATGCAGCAGGCCAAAGAGGCGCGTGAGGACGTCGCCATCTACTCCTACGCGCTGAGCGGGGGGAGCGCCGAGCGCGGCGCGGCGCTCGCAAAAAACGTGCTGGAAACGCTTTCTCCCCTGCTGGGCAATTACCCGTATTCCACCCTGACCGTGGCCCAGGCGGATATGGCCTACGCGGGCATGGAATACCCAAACCTTTTGATGGTGCAGCGGGAGCTCTACCTGCCGGGGCGCGAGCTGGAGCTGGAGCTGACCATCGCGCACGAAATCATTCACCAATGGTTCTACGGCCTGATAGGCTCCGACCAATTCAACGCGCCGTGGCTCGATGAATCGCTCACAAGCTATTTAAGCCTGGTCTACTTTGAGCGGACGGGGAATGTGGCGGCGTACGGCGCGCTTTGTAGCCGCTACCTGGTGGAGCGCGCGGCGTTGGGCGGCCAAATCGACGGGGCGCTGCCCTCTTATTCCACCGAGGACGCGTATGTGAATTCCGCCTACTGGCGGGGCGCCGCCATGTTTGCGGCACTCAGGGAGAAAATCGGCGACGAGGCGTTTTTTAACGGCCTGCGCGCTTATATAGAAGACAACGCCTACGGCGTCGCCACCAAGGCGGAGCTTATCGGCGCGTTTGAGCGGGCGGCGAACGAACCGCTCGCGGAATGGTTTGACGAACGGCTCGCGCCGCCTCCCGGGGCGGGTGCCGCGGATGCTGCATAGCAAAGGGAGCTATTAATAAGCTTTTGCTCAGGGGCTTTGCCCCTGGCCATAATGCAACAGCTACAACAGCCTGTAACTTCATTCAAAACCAAGAGAGGTCTTTCAATGAGATTGGATAAATACCTGAAGGTCTCGCGGCTCATTAAGCGCCGGACGGTCGCCAACGAAGCCGCTTCTTTGGGCCGCGTACAGCTTAACGGCAAGGAGGCGAAGCCTTCCGCGGAGGTCAGCGTAGGGGACGTACTCTCCCTGCGCCTGGGAGGTAAAGTCCTTACCGTGCGCGTGAACTCCATACAGGAGCACGCGCTCAAAGCGGACGCTTCCGATATGTATACCGTGCTGGAGGAGACCCAATGAGGAACCGGAATATTACGGGTATCCTGCTGTGCGCGGGCGATTCCCAGCGCATGGGCTTCCATAAGCTCCTATACCGCCTGCCCAACGGCAAGACGCCCATGGACATGAGCCTGGAGGCGCTGGTAAAAGGCGGGGTGAACCGCATCGTCATCGTGGTGAACGAGGCGACGCGCGCGCACGCGGAGTCCCTTTCCCAGCGGGCGGGCTTGCCCGTGACAGTCTGCGGCGGCGGGGCGACGAGGCAGGATTCGGTATACCAGGGCCTGCTCAGTACACATCCGGGCATCGCCGTGATCCATGACGCGGCGCGCTGCCTTGCGCGGCCGGGGCTGATACACGAATGCATCGACAGCGTGCGCTTATATGGAAGCGGCGTCGCCGCCATCCCGGTGCGGGATACCGTGCTGCATGTGCAGCCGGGAGAAGCGGGAGCGGTCCACGCGCTCCCCCGCGAGGAACTGCTGCATACGCAGACGCCGCAGGCGTTCGACCACGCGTCCATACTCGCCGCGTACGAAAAAGCGCGGGAGGAAGGGTTCCCGGCCACAGACGACAGCACCCTCTATGCCCATGCCGGACATGCCGTGCATTTCGTAAACGGCACCATAGACAACCGCAAGCTGACCACGCCCGAGGACCTTGTGTGGCTGGAGGAGCACCTGTGCGCCGCCGCCGCGGGCCTGGGCGCGCAGGCGGGCCTGCGGGTAGGCTGCGGCGAGGACGTGCACCTCTTGGTGGAAAACCGCACGCTCGTATTGGGCGGCGTGGAGATCCCGTTTGAAAAAGGGCTGCTGGGCCATTCCGACGCGGACGTTTTAACCCACGCGCTGATGGACGCGCTTTTAGGCGCCGCGGGCATGGGGGATATCGGCGTGCAGTTCCCGGACAGCGACCCGAAATATAAGGGCATTTCCAGCCTGACGCTTCTGATGCGCGTAGCCGACCGCCTGCACGCCGCGGGCTACGGCGTAAGGAACGTGGACGTCACGGTCGTGGCCGAACGCCCCAAGCTGGCGCCGCACTTTTCCGCCATGCGGGAGCTTTTGGCGGCGGCGCTGAAGCTTCCGCCCGACCGCATCGGCCTCAAGGCGACGACGACGGAAGGGGCGGGCCCGGAAGGCCGCGGCGAATGCATCCGCGCCAACGCCGTGGCGCTGCTGTATTCGCTGTAGTTTAGAGAAGTTTGAAGGGGCTGTCGTGCTAAGCGGCAGGTCTAGGTAA
>DATMXR010000046.1:0-8341 GCA_035561315.1 Feifaniaceae bacterium | reverse complement strand
TAAAGCGAGTGCTTTCTCTGCTCACAAGGGCAACGCCATAGGTATAGGAAAGAAGCATGAACGCCAAGTTGAAAACGGAGGCGTAGAATATGGCGTCCGGCCCGAAAACAGCACGTATAACAGGAAACCCCATAAAAGCGCCGTTTGAGAAGATGATCATAAACTTGCAAAGACCCGCTTGCCCTGCCGGGATGCGAAAAACTTTCACCAGAAGCCCGGCCAGCAGCACAAGGGCCGCTGCCGTGACGGCTGCGATGCCCGTCAGCAGCAAGATCTGCGCATTGTTCAGCAAACGCCCGCCGCTCAAGACCGAATATAAAATTGAGCAAGGCAGAGTGATGTTCAGCATGATCCGTGAGAGCAGTTCGTTGGAGCCGGCGTTCATAACGCCGCTTTTTGCTCCGAGGAAGCCAAGCGCGACAATAACAAACAAGATACCCATTTGCGAAATGACAGGGACCATATCCATCTCGTTTTCCCCATTATTCCGGCGGCGGTTTGCTGCGCCGGCCTTCTTTTACAGCTTGCGATACCCTGTGGAGAAGTCAACAACATTCTCGAGTGGCCTGCCGTGCAGATAATTCTCCAGGTTATGGATGGAGAAATCCCGGATTCTGCGCTCGGTCGGGCTTCCGCTTCCAAAATTGCTCCCGGACACGTGCGGCGTAATAAGAATGCGTTCCTGTCCCCACAGCGGATGGTCCCGCGGCAAAGGCTCAGGCTCGGTTACATCGAGGCTGACGCCCCAAAAGCGTCCCTCCTCCATTACGGCCGCCAAATCGTCGGAAACGACCAGCCCGCCTCGCCCTACATTGACGAATATAGCGTCCTCTTTCATCAGGCGAAGCCGGTCTGCGTTGAACAAATGGTGGGTTGCCGGCGTATCCGGCAGGCTGCATGCGACAACGTCCGCCAGAGGCAGATTCTGGTCCAGCTCCGCGAGCGTAATCATCCGGTCGAAGTCCCGCGGAATTCCCCGTGGGACTCTGCGGACGCCGATAATTTCCCTCACAAATGGGCGAAGACGCCTGGCCAGCTCCTGCCCGATATCGCCTGCGCCGAGGATCAGCGCGACGGCGTCTTCCAGGGATTTTCCGGTTCCGGTCCTTTCCCACTTACGGTTTCGCTGGTTCCCCAGATATTGCGGGATCTGCCGGCAAAGGGCAAGAATCACGCCCATTTCATGCTCCGCGATCACCGGGCCGTAAGCCCCGGTCATATTGCATAGCACCGCCGTTTGGGGAAAGCTCCCGCAGTTCAAATAATGATCCACGCCCGCCCAGGTTGTCTGCATGAATCGTAGATTTTTGCAGTATTGCAAATCGCCTGGTTCCGGATCTCCGAGCAGGATATCCGCCCTTTCCAGCTGCGCAGCATACGTTTGTATGCTCCGGCCCGGCTCGACAAACGTTATTTCGCAAGCGTCGGAAGCAACCTCAAGCAGCCTTTTGCGATATGCCCGATTAAAGGGTATAAGAACCAATAAACTGTACAAAATTCGCTCCTTCCCGATAATCCCGGCAGTTAATCCGCATCGACGGCATCCAGATATTTTGTAACGATCACATCGCTGCTCAGCCCGCATACGTTCGGAATGACCACCTGCCCGATGGAAACCGGCGCAGTCAGGCGGACCTTGCCGATTTCTTTCATCACGTTGAATATTTCTTTTTTAGGGATGGCCCGGTTTAAACGGACGCTGCACAGCGGAAGAGCCGCTCCCGAAATGGGAACAGTTGTGGCGATGGTTCTCTTCGGATCGGTGATTTCCTGATAAACGTATTCTTTACCGCGCTTGCATTGATTTCCCCGGATGCGCAAAATCCTGCCGGCTTCATATTCGACTTCGATCGTACAGCCGTTGGGACATACGATACAGGTAAACGTTCTTTCAACGCTCATAAACAGCTACCTCGACCTTCTCTCTGGACAGGAGCTTATTGGACGATACGGGGAATTGGATCATTTCCGCGGGAATCGCCTTGGGCAGGGACACGGTCTTTACGATGCTGTCGCCCTGCCGAACGACGATCCTGCACTTTCCCAGCGGCTTACGTACCCGCAAAGATAGTTGAAAGTCTTTTTCGCCGCTGATCATCTGCGGAATGATGTGGCCGACGACCTGGTCGGCCTCCACGGGAATGTCGCAGCGGGCCAGGCCGCCGTTTCGAAGGTACGCGGCTGCGGCGCCCGCCAGCGCTTCCGCTTCCAAGGAGACAAAATCCACAAGGTCGTGGACATGAAGAACGTTGCCCGCCGCAAAGATGCCCGGTACGTTGGTTTGATAGTTTTCGTCCACATATGCGCCTTTTGTTCGGCTGTCCAGCAAAACGCCGGCCGCCAGGGACAGTTCGTTTTCGGGAATCAACCCTACCGAGAGGATCAGCGTATCGCAGGGAAAATCCTTCAGCGTACCGGGAATCGGATTCATGCTTGTGTCAACCTCCGTCACGCTCACGCCTTTGATGCGTTTCTCGCCGATGATTTTTGCGACCGAGTGGCTCAAGTAAAGCGGGATACCGTAATCGTTCAGGCATTGCTCAATGTTTCGTGGCAGTCCGCTCGGATAAGGAAGCACTTCGAAAACAGCCTTGACATGCGCGCCTTCGAGCGTCAGCCGCCTTGCCATGATCATGCCGATATCCCCGGAGCCCATGATGACGACTTCCCTGCCGACCATGGTGTTGTACAAATTCATATAGCTTTGCGCGACACCCGCGTTATAAATGCCGGACGGGCGCGACCCCGGGATTGCCAACGCCCCTCTCGTGCGCTCCCGGCAGCCCATGGCCAGGATCACGGCCTTCGCCTGAAGTTGTAACAGGCCGCTTGCTGTTGTGGCGGTAACGATTTTATCTCCCGTAAGATCAATTACGGTTGCGTTGACAAGCGTTTCGATATTCAACTGCGCGGCCTGGTCAATAAAGCGCTGCGAATATTCCGGGCCGCTTAGCGTTTCACCGAAGCGGGTCAGGCCAAAGCCGTCATGTATGCACTGGCGCAGAATGCCGCCCAGCTGCTTTTCGCGCTCGATGATCAGGATGTCCTCGATCCCGCATTTCCTCAATTCCACCGCTGCGGCAAGCCCCGCGGGCCCGCCGCCGATAATCACAACATCGCGTTTTTCCATATTACTTCACTTTCCCCGTAAACATATAGGCGCCTTTTTGATTCAGAAGGACTTCAGACCTCCCTTTATGCAACTCATCCTGAATGATCGCGGCCAATCTCGTTTCGCAATAGCCGCCCTGGCAGCGGCCCATGGATGCGCGGGTACGGTATTTGATGCCGCTGACGGTGGAAACATCCAGTATGTTATGAACGGCTTCTTTTACTTCGGCTTTTGTTACGCATTCGCACCGGCAGTAGATCTCGCCGTAGTCGGGGTCCTGCCGTATCAGCCTGTCCTGCGTTTCCCGGTCTTGAGAAGCGAAGCGCACGATGCCTTTTCGGACAGGGCTGAACGCGGCGTTAGGGGCCAGCTTTTCCTGCTCTTTCACCTTGGCCACCACTCTTCTTGCGATGGGCAGCGCGCTGGTCAGGCCGGGGGAATTGATGGCCACCACATTCACGGCATACGGTATGGCTGCGCTCGACCGGATTTGAAAATCCAGTTCCGCATGCGTAACAGGGTCCTCGACCGTGGGGAATATGCCTGCATAATTACGGATGTAAAAATCGCGCTTGACATGGGAAAACAGTTTGGCGCCGCTGCAGTTGAGGACGTTAAGCATCTCCTGCGTCGCGTCATAATCCAGCTCAAGGCCTATGTTTTCAATTGTCGGCCCGACGAGAACGTTGCCGTCGATGGTTGGCGTAACGTGAACGTCAAATGCTCCGTATTCATTTGGAGTAGGGTAGATCGGCAGGGAAAGATATTCGCCGGCTTTCTTATCCAGTATCTGATACTGGCCCTTCACACGCTTAGGCTTATATAAGCCAAACCCTAGAGTCTGTTTTAAAACCTAAGACTTGAAGAAAAAATGTCTCAAAGATACAATAAGAAGCATGAAACGACATGAATTAAGCGAAAGACAATGGGATAGTCTCAAGGATCTGTTTCCACCGGAACGAAAGCCACAAGGCGGACGTCCAGGGAAAAGCAATCAGGAGATGCTCAATGCAATCCTGTATTGGCTGAACACAGGGATTCCGTGGCGAGATTTGCCGGAACGCTTTGGCCCCTGGCAAAGTGTATATAGTCGGTTCCGGGCGTGGACACTGGCTGGAGTGTGGGAAAAGGTACTTACCGCTCTAATTGAACAGGACATCGTAGAGGAGACAACGTTAATGCTGGACAGCACTACAATTAAAGTGCATCAGCATGCCAGCGGTATAAAAAAGGGCACTATGACGAGGAAACCGGACGGAGCCGAGGCGGGTTAACGACGAAGGTTCATGTAGTGACGGATGGACTTGGGAATCCGTTGCGTTTTATGCTCTCCAGTGGTAACCGTAATGATATCTGCATGGCGCGGGCATTGCTGGAGCCCTTTGACCTGCGAGGAAAACTAATCTTAGCAGACAAGGGGTACGACAGTAATAAATTCGTCCGCTGGATAGAGGAACGAGGCGGCATTGCGGTAATCCCCAGCCGGATCATCGCCAAAGAGCCCAGAAAAACGGATTGGTACACTTACAAGGAGCGTCATTTGGTGGAGAACCTCTTCCTCAAGCTCAAGCATAACCGTCGTTTTGCTACCAGATATGAGAAAAAGGCTATCTTTTTCAATGCCGTCACATTTCTTGCCTGTATCCTCATTTGGTTACTCTGATGGTTTTCAAACAGACTCTAGCATGGAAGAGATTTTATAGGCGGACAAGCCTGCACAGTTGATTACCCAGCGCGAGGTGAACGTGCCGCCCGTGGTTTCTATGGAGAACGCGCCGCTTTCATCGCGCCGGATATCGGCCACTTCGCGGTCAAAGCAGTATTTCACGCCGTTCATCGCGGCATTCTCGGCAAGGGCGATCGTGTAGGTGAACGGACACAGAATACCGGCTGAGGGAATAAAAATTGCAAAATCACCATCGGCGTTGGGTTCTATTGCCTTAATCTCATCGTGGCCGATGATCCGGATGCCGGGAATGCCATTTTCCAAACCACGCCGATAGAGCGCTTCCAATCTAAACCGCTCTTCCCCGCCAAAACCAACGATCAATTTTCCGCATCTCTTAAAGGGGACGTCCAGTTCGGCGGTAACCTGCTCAAATTCCGCATTGCCTTCCATACAGCATTCCGTTCGGAGGAGCCCCTTTTCATTCAGGATGCCGGAATGCAGCAGGCCGGTATTACGGCCGCTGACGCCATTGCATACATCCAGTTCTTTCTCCAGCACGCATATGTTCAGTCGATATCGGGACAGCTCTCTGGCAACCGCGCTGCCGACAACGCCCCCTCCGATGATCGCAACGTCATATTTTTCGTTCATGCTTGCTCTCTCCAATATTCGTTCATGTTGCCGATCTGGATCGCGCCCATGGGATAGACGGCGACAACGGGATTTTTGTTTTCGTATTTTTTCATAAGCCGGCTGAGAATCGGCTCCCAAGCGCCATAGACGGAGGGCGGCTCGCCCCTGTAAAACTGCCGGATATCCATTTTTGTTACGCCGTCGGAATAGATCAGGGTTTCCGTGCCCCTCAGCTCCGCGGGCGGAATATTATCGTCGTGGGGAGAAAACAGGCTCATCCCGGGACCAAACAGAGAGTGGAAGCCGGCGCCCTCGCTGGCGGCTGTCATTACGACCAGCGTTCCGTCCCGCCGGATGCTCCTTTCCTTGTAGTGCCCGAGAACCGCAAAGCAGGTGCCGACCTGAGAATATTCGGTATCCTTCGGATAAGCGGAAAGCACCGCGATATCCGCGCCTTCCACCAGCGCGGTGTTCAGGCACTGCGTTGCGCGCTTGCACGCTTCGCGGTGGGCCATGACATAGTGGCCGGCAAAGACGTCCGAAACCTCCATTTTATCGTTGAGAATAACGTTGACAATAAAATCAAGGCCGATCTTTCCTACGATTTCCTCCATGTTTTTCCGCATCGCGTTATCCGGATCACAGGTGCTGGTTTTGAAAGACATGCTCGCGCTCTGATTGGCGAATACGAGCGTGTGGTTGCTGTGCAGCGTTTCGATTCCGCCGATGCCGGGGATCACCGCTTTTGCGCCGCCGGAGAATCCGGCCAGCGTATGCGGCACGATACAGCCGACCGCCAGCCGCAGTTCTGCGTCCATAAAGTTTTTGTTGACCTTGATCACCTGTTTGCCGCCCGCAACGCAGACAAGATCCGAGGCGAACGGACAGTGATTCAGAACCGGGACCCGGTCCATGACCCATTCCCCCACTTTGAGCCGCATTTCCTGCTTCGTCATGGGACGATGGCCACCCAGCGCGATCAGCACCTTGATCCGGCTGTAATCCATACCTGCCGCAGCCAGCTTTTGAATGATGATCGGCAGCAGAAATGCGCCCGGGGTCGGACGCGAGATATCGTCGATAATGATGCAGGCGCTCTTTTTTCCCGCGGCCAGCGCCTCCAGCTTATCGGTTGCATACGGACGATCGATTTTTTCGGCGGCCTGTTTGGCGGTCAAAGCATCAGAATGCCTGATTCCGCAGAACCGGATGTCCCATTCGTCGGGGAACGTCAAAGTTCTTGTTGCCTGCTCATACCATTGTCCCCAGGGCACCTTTATTTCCTGCATCGGCAGCCTCCTGATATCCGCTTATTTCAATGCTGGGCACGTGCGTCGGCAGACGCCGGCGCATGTGCCGGGAAATGCGAAAAGTAAAATGGTTGCCTGGTTTCGGCGGACCGGTAAATCCCCTCCACCACGCGCATGACCGTAAGGGCCTATTTCGCGGCAGGATCAGCGCTTTGCCCGTCGAGAAGCAATTTCATAAAGCTTGCGTGTTCGCGCGCGGAGGCGCTGAGCATGCGGTCATTCGGGGTCAATGACCGGAAGGATTCCTGAAGCTCGTTTTTGGTCACGCACATCCTGCCGCCAACCTCGTGAATCAATGTGACGCCGTTCTGTTCGCGCAGCCGTACACCCCCAGTTACTCCGAACAGATCGACGCTTGCCTCATACTCCTCGGCAACGTTGAGCGCGTAGGCGGCGTCGACGGTGAGCGTCATGCCGTTTTTCATAACGACAAATCCCAGGGCGCAATCTTCGACATCATAATTGTCTGTATCCCAATTGCCCCACAGATTGGCTTCGCTTCCGCGCCTGGCAATTTTATCGTAAGCGGTGCCGACCGCATAATCGGGCTCAAAGTTGTCCGACAGCCACATCGCCAAATCCAGCGCATGGGAGCCGATATCGGTCAGCGGCCCGCCGCCCTGAAACGCCTTGCTCGTGGTAACGCCCCAGGTTGGGACGGCACGGCGCCGCAGCGCAAGCGCCTTAGCGTAGTAGATATCGGAAAAAAAACCCTCGTCAAACAGGCGCTTCACATATTGCGCCTGATTAGTAAACCGGTTTTGATAGGAGATATGGAGCATGCGGTTATTCCGAACGGAGGCTTCGAGCATCGCTTCAGCGTCGGCGGCGTTGAGCGCCATAGGCTTTTCGCATATCACATGTTTCCTGCTGTTGAGCGCCTTGATCGAGTAGAGCGCATGCGTGTTGTTCGGCGTGGCGATAAACACAAGATCGATATCGTCGCAGGAGAAGATTTCCTCCGCGTCGTCCGCGATCTGCGTATCTTCCCCGCCGAATTCTTCCTTGCAACACCATGCCGTATCGCGGTTTGCGTCGAACAGCGCTTTGATATGGATGCTGGGGTCCGAGCAGGACAAGGGGAGATGCTTCTTTTGCGCAATGGCCCCGCATCCAATAAATGCCGCGTTCAATACCGAATCCATATGAGGCGCCTCCCGTCAGCCTTTTACGGCGCCGGATGTGGCGCCTTTGATGATGTATTTCTGAAAAAACGTAAAAATTGCAACCGGAGGAATAATGCCGATTATCGACGCGGCGGCCATGATATGCCAGCGAATCGTCGTATCCGTCAGCAAGCTGTATACCGTCAATGTCAGAGGATACTGTTTTGCATCGGATAAGAGGAATAGAGGTATAACGAACTCATTGTAGCTGTTAATGAATACGAAGATCGCGCCCACAGCGATGCCGGGGCCGCTGATCGGGAAAATAATCCGGAGCAGGGTTTGCAGGTAGTTGCAACCATCAATCGCGGCGGCTTCGTCGATCTCCCCCGGCAAAGTCGAAAAATACCCGTGGTGAATGGTGATCACCAGCGGAAGATTAACTGCGGAGTAAACAAGGATCAAACTGACCGGGGAGTTTAGAATGCCCAATGCGTTGAATGTTTTGTAC
>DATMXR010000045.1:0-3087 GCA_035561315.1 Feifaniaceae bacterium | reverse complement strand
TTCTTCGGCGACCTGCACGCGCTGGGCAAGGACGGCGTGCACTTCTACACCGAAACCAAGTGCGTCACCACGACCTGGTTCGATGAGGAGGAGCGCAGGAAAACCAAGGTGGATACATGGGACGGGTCCGTCGGGGGAAGCACGTAAGAAAACGTAGGCTTATAACAAATAAAAACGATCTCTCGGCAAGGGTGTGCTGCCACAAAGAACTGTTGCAGCATACCCTTGTTTTTGATATGCTCGGAAGGGATAAGCGAGAATTTATCAAAGGAGCAAGAAATGAGATGTCAATTTCAAAAATTGCGCCATGTGGCTTAATTTGTGATATTTGTTTAGGCTTTCAAAGAGAAAAAAACAAATGTTATGGATGTACTGAAGAAGTAAGGAAGTCTTCATCTGCTATAAAATGCAGCATTATTAACTGTCCGGAAAAGAACGGGGAACCGACCAAACCGTGTAATATATGCTCAAAATACCCATGTAAGCGACTAAAAAATCTTGAAAAAAGGTATTCAACGAATTACGGTGAGAGTTTGGTGGATAACTTTAATCAGATCAAAGAAAAAGGGTTGGATCAGTTCTTACTTGAAGCGGAAAAGGCATGGAACTGCCCTAATTGCGAAAAGCTGCTGACAGTCCATCGCCCCCAATGTTTACATTGTGAGTCGCCCAACACTCACTATAAGAAATCAAAATAAACTTCAATTTACTACGAAGCTTAAGAAAGCACTGCCTAAGTTTACCATGGGTACTTCTTAGCACACACCGGCCATTCGCAGAATAAAGGCATTCTATATTGCAGCGGAATCGATAAAAGGAATTGGATACATATGCATCAATAGCCGCCGCGTCCGGGACGGAACGCGGCGGCTATTTTTTTGAAAGCGTCAGATAATCCCCAGCGGGATCAGCACCGAAAGCAGCAGCACGTCCAGTCCCGCAAGGGAGCCGATGAAGATTTTCTGGAAGCGGGGCGACCTATCCGGCACGAGGAACGCGGCGAGGAAAAACGGGATGTAGGTGGTGATGAAAACCGGGATTGCGCCCCACCACGGATACACCCAGATGAACGCGGGCGTGGATGCGAGGAAGATTTCCACGGCGCTGAAGAATGCGGCGTTGCCCACCGCGAAAAGGATGCGGTTGTTGACGCCTAAAATCTTCTTTTTGGGGTCCTCGGGAAGAAGCTTACTCATGATGAGGCCCGCGACGGCGAACATCACGGAAAGCTCCCAACTTACGCCGACGAGCAGGATAAAGCTTGTGCTCTCGGGGGAAACGGTCCAGAGCGCGTAGCCCGTCGCGGCGCAGATGACAGCATTGGCGATTTCATATAGCCAGTGCACCGCGTATAGGGCCAGCCCCGCCGCAACCGCCCTGTAATTCCTGTGCGAAATCTCCGTGGCGTACACGTAAACCACGAAGGCCAGCAAAGCGATAAAGGTCCAGTTGAAGTTCGCGACGCTTCTAACGGCGTCCCGCGCGCGGTCGGCGGCACCTGAGTTGGCCCAATCTCCAAACCACATCTTTGGTTCCTCCCTTATGTTGATAGATAGACCCGAATTGGAATACGCGGCCCATGCGGCGCAAGATGTTGCGGTGCGGGCGAAGCCTGGACATGCGCGAACCCCCTGGCTTCGCTGTATTTTCAGCATATCACAGTTCCGGCACAAAAGAAACATATCCGGCACAGGGAACGCGCTTCATCCTGCAAATATGCGAACGAAAGAACCGCCGCGCTCCGTTTCGGGCGCGGCGGCTCCCTATGATCGTACATACATCCACATGGGCTTACTCTTGGAAATGCTTCGTCGACACGTCCTGATACTCTTGCGAATTGAGATAATCGGATACATCCTCGGGATAGCCGGACAGGCGTGTCATAGTGCCCTCGACGGTG
This sequence comes from Feifaniaceae bacterium, assembly GCA_035561315.1. GTDB lineage: Bacteria > Bacillota > Clostridia > Christensenellales > CAG-138 > JAEYLA01. The sequence continues at coordinate 1,187 of DATMXR010000045.1, read as the reverse complement.
AACGTGTTGCCGCTCGAATCGGTAATATAGAAGATCACTTTACGAACGCCGCCCGCTTCGGATGCATCCGGGTCCATATGCACGACATAGCTCATATCGAATTGCTGGTCTTTGGGATAATCGGAATAATCGACCTTTTCCCCCTGCGCGCCGCTGGCATGTGCCTCAAGAAAGACACTTTTAGCCACGACAACGAAGCTGCCCTTGGCGACGGGCGTGTCCTGCGTGAGCGGCAGCGGGTTTCCGTTGGCGTCCGGTATGGTGTAATCCACCCATGCCTTGTCGTCCGTCGTATTCAGATAGATGCCGAAGTTGTCGCTCAATACTTCCCCGCCCGCGTCGAAGGTCATCTCGATGGGCACGTCTCCGAGCATGTCCTCTATGAAGCCGGAGGTGTCCAACGCGCAGTTCATCCAGAAATAGCCCTGATACGTCCCGGTCGAAACGCGGTTGTCGTTCTGATCGATCTTATGCAGGTAGATTTCGCACTCATAGTTCGCGTAGTAGCCCTCGGCGAGTTCCATCTGCCAGGAGCCCTGCGCGTGGATGACGTATATGCTCGGGTCGTATAGGCCGCTCGTAGGCGCGGCCGTCGGCGCGGGGGTTGCCTGCGCTTGTGTCGCGTTCGGCTGATCGGAGCCAGGCAGGATTGGCCCGTCCGGCGTCGCGCTAAGCGCGGGCGTTGCGGAACCATCCGGCGTTTTTCCGGCGACCCGGAACGCTTCCCCGCACGCCGATGCGAGCAGGAGAAACGAGATCAACAGCGCGGCAAGCGCGCATTTTTTCATCATGTAAACTCCCCCTATTCTTTCCCATTTCCGTTTAACTCTACCACGAGCGTGCGAACAATGGCAATGGGGCGTTCTAATGAGGCGGCCGCTTACGCTTCGGCCTGAACCGTCGCGAGCCATGCCTCGCTCTCGTCGATATGCGCCTCCACCGCGCTCACGGCGGGGCCGCCGGGCAGGCTCCTGCCCTGCACGCAGGCGTCGAGCGAGATGTTCTCGAACACGTCCGCGCCGAAATAGGGGGATACGCTTTGCAGTTCCTCGAGGGACAGGTCCTCTATGGCCTTGCCCGCCTCAAGGCAGGTGAAAACAAGCTTTCCCACGACCTCATGTGCGGTGCGGAAAGGTACGCCCTTTTTGACGAGATAATCCGCGGCATCCGTAGCGTTGGTGAAGCCG
>DATMXR010000044.1:0-4968 GCA_035561315.1 Feifaniaceae bacterium | reverse complement strand
GGTCCGATGGTCTTTCTGGATACTGCTCGTCCCGCTCCTTTCGGGGTTATCGGGGCTGATTCTGGGGTTCAATCCGGTTTTTCAGGTCGCCCGCCGGTTTCTGAGACATCCGCTCAGCACCTATCCTCAGGAGGATGGCGCAGATCAGCGGTTTAATCAGATTCTCGCCTCCTCCATGCTGGGGATTTCATTCTTCGGCTTTCTGATTGGCTTTCCCGTGATCGGGTATATCTTCTCCGCGCTTGTGTTTGCCGCGGCGCTGGCGGCGCTGCTGGGCTTCTGCGTGGGGTGCTTCATCCGCTATCAGTTTTTGAAGTACCGTGCCGGTCGGCAGGTAAAACCCGAGGAGCAGAATTGATTGAAAGCTGCGCATTGGATGCGCGGCGGCGCTCCGCGGCCGCTAAAACCGCTTCACCGGAGCGGTTTTTTCACGCGGCTTCGATCCCTTTATAAAACCCAAAAAGCAAAAGCAGTGCCGTTTGGCACTGCTTTTGCTTTTTGGCTCCCCAGGTAGGGATCGAACCTACGACACTCCGGTTAACAGCCGGATGCTCTACCCCTGAGCTACTGAGGAACGGCTCGCAAATCATAATACCGCAGCCGGACGGTCCACCGCAATGTCAACCGCTTCTGAATTATTCGGATTATCTCCTGATATCATATGAAATCTCATGAATTCTTGCGATTGCTCTTGCGATTGATTTTTGTGTTTGACGGTGGGCAAAGCCGTGTTATATCATAAAAGCGTCGGAACAATCATTGCCCGCGCAATTTTGCACGTTAAAATTGCCTGTCGGCTGAAGAAAGGGAGCATATGCAAGAGCCTTCGCGTTTGCCGGATGCACTTGGCGCGTACGCGCAAAGGCAGGTGGCGCGCTTCCATATGCCCGGCCATAAGGGCAGGGGCATGGCGGGTTTTATGCGGCCCGAATTGGCCCGGTGGGACATTACGGAGCTCTCCTTTTCGGATGATCTGCACAGCCCGTCCGGGATCATTGCGGACGCGCAGAGCGCCTATGCAAAGGCGTATGGCGCAGCGCATACGTTCTTTTTGGTCAACGGCGCCACGGCGGGCATACTTGCTATGCTGCTCTCCCTGCCGCAAGGCTCGCGCGTGCTGCTGGGCCGGGATTGCCACCGCTCCGCCATTTCGGGCGTCGCGCTTGCAGGGCTTGGCTGCCGGTTCGTGCAGCCCGCATTTGAAGCCGCGTTCGGCCTGTGGGGCTGCGTCACGCCGGAGGCGCTGGAGCGCGCGCTCCGGGAGCAACCTGCCGACGCCGTTCTTGTGACATCGCCCAATTATTACGGGCTTTGCGCGGATATCCCCGCGCTTTCCCGCATTGCGCACGCGCATGGGGCGCTTTTCTTTGTGGACGCCGCGCACGGCGCGCACTTCCCGTTTTCGGACGCGCTGCCGCCCACGCCTGCGGGCCATGCGGACGCATGGGTCAACAGCGCGCATAAGACCATGAACGCGCTCGGGCAGGCGGCCATGCTGCATATCAATAAAGGCATGGATGCGTCCGCCGTGCAGCAGGCGCTCTCCCTGGTGCAGACGAGTTCGCCCTCGTATTTGCTGCTCGCGTCGCTGGATTGGGCGCTCTACACCGCAAGCCGGCCCCGCTGCTGGACGCAGACGGTAAACGTCTGCCACACGCTTGAACAAAGCATAGACGGGCTGCTGGGGCTTTCGGTTTTGCCGCGGTCCGTCACAGGCTCGGCGGGCATTATGCATATCGACCCCACCCGCGTCACCGTGGACGTCAGCCGCCGGGGCATTACGGGCTTTGCGGCCCGGCGCGCGCTGGAGGAACGGGACGTATATGTGGAGTGTTCGGATGTCCGCCGCGTCACATGCATCTGCACGCCCGCGGACGACCCGGTATGGTATGAGATGCTGCTGGACGGCCTGTGCACGCTTCCGTACGGAACGGACCTTCCGCCGAGTATGCCCGCGCAGTACCCGGAACTCAAACGGGCCATGCCGGTGCGCGGGGCCGTGCGCGCGCAAAAGGAGGCCGTTCCCCTTGCCGCCTGCGCGGGGAGGATCGCCGCAGGCTCCGCGGGCGTATACCCGCCCGGCATCCCGCTGTGGACGCCCGGGGAGCGCATCACTGAGGAAGCCCTGGCGTTTTTAAAAGCGCAGCGGGCGCTGGGCGCGGAATTGTTCGGCGTGCAGGAAAACCATGTAATCGTCGTGCGGGAATGATCCGCGCGTCCAATATTATTTTTAGGAGATTCATAATGGCAAAATATCAGGCGGTCATATTCGATTTTGACGGCACGCTGGTGGACAGCGGCCCGGGCATCGTGCTTGCGCTCCGGCTGATGCTGGAGGAAATGGGGCATAAACCAATGTCGGATGCGGAGCTGCGCGCGTGCGTGGGCCCGCCCATCCATAAGTTTTTCCCGGAAGTATTCGGCTTCGAGGGGGAAACGCTTACCCGCGCGGTCGAGGCCTACCGCCGCATATTCGAGGAAAAAGCCGTGCCCATGCTGCGGGCGTATCCGGGCGTCAAAGAAATGCTTGCGGCCGTGCGGAGGGCGAACATGCCCACGGGCGTGGCCACCTGCAAGCTGCAGCACACCTGCGAGGAGCAGGCGGAAACGCTGGGCCTGCTGCCGCATCTTGATTTTATCAGCGGCGCGGACCCGGAAAAGGGCCTGCTGGAAAAAGAGGATATCCTGCAGGCGCTGCTGGACAGGACAGGCTTTGACCCCGAACGCTGCGTGATGGTGGGGGACAGGATGTTTGACATGATCGGCGCGCAGGCGGTCCGTATGCCCGCCATAGGCGTGCTGTACGGCGTGGGCTCCAAAGAGGAGCTTTCCGCATACAATCCGCTTTACCTTCCCCAAAGCGTGGAAGAACTCCAGGCGCTGCTCTTAAGCGAATAATAGGAGTACATATGTCCAACCAGCTGACCGCAGAACGCTTATACGAGGCCGTGAAAAACGGGCGCATCCCGCACGCCATACTGCTCACCGGGCCGGAGGGCGGGGCGTACCCGGCTTTGGCCCGGAAGGCGGCGGCGGCCCATCTTGGGCTTTTTGGCGAGGATGCGCTCGATACCTGCCCGGATTATTATGTACTTGGCCCCAAGGCCGTGCCCATCGAGGCGGTGCGCGCGCTGCAGGGGGAGCTTGGGGCGCGTTCGGTTTCCGGCAGGCGCGCCGTGGTGTTTCTGGACGCGCACAACATGTCCGAGGCCACGCAGAACGCGCTGCTAAAGACCCTGGAGGAGCCTCCCCGGGGCGCGCTGATGCTGCTCACGGGCCTTGAGGCGGGGCTGCTGCCCACCATCCGCTCGCGCTGCCTGGCCGTGCGCCTGGGCGCGGAGCCGGAGGACGTGCTGGTTTTGGCCCTTACGCAGTCCGGCGTTCCGGAAAAATCGGCCCGCCTTGCCGCAAGGCTTTCGGGCGGCGCAGGCGTGCTGGCGGAGGATCTTTGTTCCGAGGCGCATATCGCGTTCGTGCCCCGGGCGGTCAAGCTTTTTTATGAAGCCGTTACGGCGGCTCTGCCGCCATACGCGGCGGTTGCGGAGCTACTGAACACGGCGGTCGCCCCGCCGCCGCAAGGCGAAAAAGAAAAGCGCACCCCCACGGAGGAAAAGCGCCTGACCGCGCGCTACTGCCTGCGGATCATGGAGGCGCTCGCGGAGGACATGCTGCGCGTGAAGCTGGAACTTCCGGCCGCCACATTCACGGAAGAGGCGCAAAAGCTCCGCCAGACGGCCCGGCGCTTTACATTTCAACAAATTCAGGATATGATTGATTTGGTACTGTCGGCGCAGGTCCGCTCGCTTATGGCGCATCCCTCTCTGACGATGGATGCGCTCGTGACCGGTTTGGGCGGCGTTTCTCAACAACAGGGCGTTCACAATTGAAAGGCATTGATAACATATGACAAAAAGGGTAATCGGCGTCCGCTTTCGGAAGGCCGGGCGCATGTATTATTTTGATCCGGGAGAGATGACCATTCTCGAAGGGGACGGCGTGGTGGTGGAAACCTCCCGCGGCGTGGAATACGGCGACGTGGTGCTTTCCCCGCGCGAGATCCCGGAGGAGCAGATCGTAGCGCCGCTCAAGGAGGTCATGCGCCTCGCCACCCCGGAGGACAAGGAGATCCACGAGCGTAACCTCCAGCTCGAGCAGGAGGCGTTCGCCATCTGCCAGGAAAAGATCGCGCAGCACGCGCTCGATATGAAGCTGGTGGATGTGGAATACACGTTCAACGCCAGCAAAATCACGTTCTTCTTTACGTCGGAAGGGCGCGTGGATTTCCGCGAGCTTGTCAAGGACCTTGCGTTCGTATTCAAAACCCGCATCGAATTAAGGCAGATCGGCGTGCGGGACGAGGCGAAGATGCTCGGCGGCCTGGGTTCCTGCGGCCTGCCGGTGTGCTGCAAGACGTTTTTGGCGGATTTCCAGCCGGTCTCCATCAAAATGGCAAAGGAACAGAAATTGAGCCTGAGCCCCACCAAAATTTCCGGCCTGTGCGGGCGGCTGATGTGCTGCCTCAAATACGAGCAGGACGCGTATGAAAGCATGCGCAAGCTGATGCCCCGCGTGGGCAAGGACGTCATCACGCCCGACGGCCGAGGCGTGGTGATAGACAACAATGTCATCACCGAAAAGACCAAGGTGCGCATCACCATGCCGGACGGCACGCCGGACCTTCGGGAATACCATTTTTCCGTGGTGCGCAAACCCGGCACGCCGGAGGAAGAGGAGGCCATGCGCCTGGAGCTTGTGGCCCACGCCAAAGCGCGCGAGACGGAGGAGGCAGGGCCGGAGGAAGAGGAATTCCGCTTTGTTACCGGCCATGTGCCCACACCGCCCCCGCCGCTGGAAAAACCGGAGTCGGAGCCGGAGCAGCAAGAGCCGACTCCCCCGCAAAGGAGGGAGGACGGGCAGCGCCAGCAGCCTAACAGGAGCAGGCCCCGGCGCGAAGACCCCCAAAGGGAC
>DATMXR010000043.1:0-18899 GCA_035561315.1 Feifaniaceae bacterium | reverse complement strand
AGATATAATATATTGCTATATCCACATAAATCATTAGGAAAATCGCGCTCTTTGCATAATTTTACATGCGAGCGCGCTTTTTGCCGCGTTTGATTGGCCGCAATGTGAAATCGACTGTTAAAAAAATTGCATTTAAAGATGTGAAAATATGCCCATACTATACAGTGCCATTCAAAAGTGTACGACTCGGGGGGTGGGAAGTATCCTTCAGCTAACGCATGTATCGGTGAGCATGCCGTCCGGAACGCCCGTGCAGAAACTGCTCGGCGCGCTTTTACCCGCCCGGTTCCCCAAGATGCGGGAGCCGGTATTGAACGACGTCACGCTTTGGCTGGGCCGGGGCGAGACGTTCGCGGTCATAGGCGAACAGGGCGCGGGAAAGACCGCGCTTTTGCGGGTGATCGCGGGCATGGTGCTGCCCGAGCGCGGCTCCTGCACGGTCACGGGAAAGGTCGCCGCGGCCATAGGCATGGACTCGCTCCTTTTAAGCGAGACCGGGGAAGGAAACGCGCGCATGCAATGCGCGAAAGAACGCCTGGGCGAGGCCGAGACGCGGCGCCGCATCGAAGCGGTGCGCGCGTTTTCCGGCCTGGGCGGCCAGTTTTTGCAGCCCGCCGCAGGGTATGAAACGGCGGCGCGCGCACGGCTGATACTCTCCATTGCGCTCACTGCGGAACCGGACGTGCTTTTAATTTCCGATGTGCTGGACAAGTGCGACCTGCCCTTTGTGCAGGCGTGTGTGCTGCGGCTGCGGCAAAAGCAGCGCGGGGGCATGACATTATTAATGGAAAGCGGGGACTTCACCCTGCTCAGGCGCCTGTGCGAAAGCGCGCTGTGGCTGGAAAAGGGGGAGTTAAAGCGCGTCGGCCCGTTTGAGACGGTATATGCCGCGTTTTCAAGAAAACGCAGAGTTCCCGCCGTATATCCGCTCGGAACCAAGCGGGCGCTGCGGGACGCGCAGGTCGCGTTTTCCGATCCGCTCTCGCCCGATTCCCCGGCGCTGTTCCCGCAGGAGGCCGACGTAGATGGCTGGCCCGCGGAGGCGCAGCGCATGCTGCGGGAGATGGAGGCGTACTGCGCGCGGCTTGACGAGCAGCTGACCGCGTACGCGCAGGCCAACCTGGCGTTTGAACGGGAAAACGCCAGGCAGGAGGAGCTGCTGCATCAGTACGAGGCGCGCCTGCAGGAAACGGACCTCCTGCTTTCGCGCATGATGGCGGCTTTGGCCGAAACCACGGGGGTCATGCACGCGCAGTTCGTGCATTTGCAGGGGCAGAAAAAGCCCACGAAACGGAAATTGTGGGGAAGCAAAAAGAAAAAAGGAGAAGACCGTTGAACAGCTGTTTTTCCATAAAAAAAGAGATCCGGCGCAAAAAGCGCATACTCGGATCTGTTTTGCTGGGCGTATGCCTGGTAAGCTCCGTGGGGCCGGTCTTCCGGGCAATATCGGGGCTTGGGGCCTGCTACCGCCTCGCGCTGGCGTTGAGCGAAAGCCCGTCCCGCAGGCCGAAGCGCAGGGCGTAATACCCCGCGCAGCCGATCATGGCCGCGTTGTCCGTGCAGTATTTGAATTCCGGGCAGAAAAACCGAAGGTTCGCGCTTTCCGCGGCCTCTTTTAAGCGCCGCGTCAGCGTCCGGTTGGCGGAAACGCCGCCCGCCAGGGCCAGGGCACGGCTTTTTTGCCGCAGCGCCGCCCGTACCGCCTTATTTGTGAGCACATCCACCACGCTCTTCTGAAAGGAAGCCGCGACGTCCGCGCGGTTGGTTTCCTCCCCGCGCAGCTCGGCCGTATGCAAATAATTGATGACCGCCGTCTTGAGGCCGGAAAAGGAAAAATCCAGACCTTCGCCGGAATTGTAGCCCGCGGGGAATACGACGGCGTCTTCGCCGCCCTCCTTCGCCAATGCTTCGAGCGCGGGCCCGCCGGGGTAGGGAAGCCCCAGCACGCGGGCGACCTTATCGAACGCTTCGCCCGCGGCGTCGTCCTTTGTGGCGCCCAAGAGCGTAAGCGTATTGTAATCCTCCACCTGGAATATGTGGCTGTGCCCGCCGGACGCCACCAGGCAGGTAAACGGCGGAACTAGGTCGGGGCAGGAGATGTAGTTGGCCGCGATATGCCCGGCGATATGGTCCACGCCTATGAGCGGGACGCCCTTCGCGTACGCAAGCCCCTTCGCGTAGCTGACCCCGGTCAGAAGCGCGCCGATCAGCCCCGGGCGGGATGTGACCGCCACGGCGTCGATTTCGTCATAACTTAGCCCCGCTTCCTCGAGAGCGGCGGCCACGGTGGGGTTTAGCTGCAGCACATGGTTGCGCGAGGCAAGCTCGGGCACCACGCCGCCGTATTTCCTGTGCAGGGGGATCTGCGAATATACGGTGTTGGAAAGCACCTCCCGCCCGTCCCGCACAACGGCCGCCGCGGTTTCGTCGCAGGAGGTTTCAATGGCCAGCACCGTGACATGTTCTTTTTCCGTCAGTTCCCGCGCGCGGCGGGAAGCGGCCTTTTCATAGCCCGTCATGCGCCCGCCCGCTTTTCTTTCCGCTTTACAGCCAAAGCCGCAATGATAAGCGCCGCCCACAGCACCAGGAACACCGCCACCACGAACAGCACGATGTCATAGAAGAGCTGCTGCGGCATCATGTTAATCATGCGGGAGGTGGCGGGGTCAAGCAGCCACAGGTCGTTCGTGAAGAACAGGTGGTGGAACGCCGTCCAGAACGAGGAAAAGTCAAACAATACCCAGACGGCGATTGCCGCTAACAGCAGCACGAACACCTTGCTGGCGGAAAGAAAAGCCCGCGCGATTTCCCCCGGCCGTTTCCGAAGCAGCACGGTCGCCAGCGCGAGAAGTCCGAAGCTTACGTAAGAGACCGTGCGCCAGCCCTGGTAGAGCGCAAGCACGTCCACCATGTGCGCGCGCTCGCGGTCGTTGAACATGGAAACGCGCTCCCCGTTTACCGTTACCTCAATGTCTATGCTCGGGACGCTCCCTTCCATGTACCGTATCATCTGCATGGTGGCGCCGGTCAGGTCCTCCGTGCTCATGCCCATGTAGCGCGCGTGGTCAAGGCGCGCATACTCCTGGTAAAAGAACGCCGGGCGGTTGACGACAATACGTATGGACGAAAACAGCGCGGAAACGATAAACAGCAGGCAAACGAGCAGCAGCGCGAGCCTTACCGGCCAGGCGGTTTGTTTCATACGCTTGTCCTCCTATTCATTATCCCGAATGAGTTTTCGGAATGGGTTCTTAGGGCCGTTACGGCCCTAAGCGGGGTATGGGGCAGAGCCCCATATTCATTCATAAACCAATCCAGATATCTTACCCGTTGCAATTCAGCCCGGCCATAGGGACGATCCCCCAGATATCCGTTGCGTATTCGCGTATGGTGCGGTCGCTGGAGAATTTGCCCGCGCTCGCCGTATTCATCAGGCACTTTCTGCCGAACGCGTCGCGGTCCCGGTAGGCGAGGTTCGCCTCGAGCTTCTTATCGATATAAGGAAGAAGCTCCAGCAGCACATAGTATTGGTCGGGCAGGCCGTAGCTGCCGCCGGTAAGCAGGCTGCTGTGAAGCTCGTCGAACACGTCGAGCCTGCCGAACGTGCCGTCCACCAATGTATCCACCACGCGGCGGATGCGCGGCTCGCTCCCGTGCAGCGCGCGCGGGTCGTATTTCGGGCGGATGGCGGAAAGCTCCGCGAAGGACCTGCCGAATATGAAGTTGTTTTCGGCGCCCGCCTGCTCCACGATCTCCACGTTCGCGCCGTCGTACGTGCCTAACGTCACCGCGCCGTTTAGCATCAGCTTCATGTTGCCCGTGCCGCTCGCCTCGGTGCCCGCGGGGGAGATCTGCTCGCTTATATCCACGGCGGGGATGATCCGCTCCGCGTAGGAGCAGTTGTAGTTGGCCACGAACACCACGCGCAGCAGGCCGTTCATGCTTTTGTCGTTGTTGACGAGCCGCGCGACCTCATGGATGAATTTGATGATGGCCTTGGCGCGCCAGTAGCCGGGCGCGGCCTTCGCGCCGAACACGAACGCCGTGGGCGTAAAATCCCTGATGCGCCCTTCCTTGAGGCCGAAATAGATGTCGAGTATGGAAAACGCGTTTAACAGCTGCCGCTTGTATTCGTGCATGCGCTTGACCTGCACGTCGAACAGGAAATCCGGCGGAAGCAGTACGCCCTCCGCTTTTTCGATATATGCGGAAAGCTGCGCCTTTTTCTGATATTTCACGGCGTTGAACGCCTCGATATCCGCCTTCCCGGTAAACGCCTTCAATTGTTCCAGCTCGTCAAGCTCGGTGACCCAGCCTTCGCCGATGCGCGCGGTAATAAAATCCGAAAGCTCGGGGTTGCAGAGCTTGAGCCAGCGGCGCTGCGTGATGCCGTTGGTCTTGTTCTGGAACCGCTCGGGGTAGAGCGTGTAAAAGTGCTTGAGCACGTTGCTCTTCAATATCTCCGTATGGATCTGCGCCACGCCGTTGATGGTGCGCGAGCAGTAGGACGCGAGGTTCGCCATATGGATGACGGGCCCCTGTATGATGGAGACCTCATGGATGCTGGGGAAGCCGCTCGCCATCAGTTCCCCGCAAAAGCGGGCGTTGATTTTGTATATGATGTCGAACACTTCCGGTATGACGGACTTAAAAAGCTCTACGTCCCATTTTTCCATGGCCTCCGCCATGACGGTATGGTTGGTGTAGGAGAACACGCGGCAGGACGCCTGGAACGCGGCTTCAAAGCTCCAGCCTTCGAGCATGAAGAGCCGTATCAGCTCCGGGATGCTCACCACCGGATGCGTGTCGTTCAGCTGTATGGCCACCATATCCGCAAAACTTGATAAATCCCCGTGCGCCCGCTTGAAGTTGTATAAAATATCCTGCAGCGACGCGCTTGAAAGGAAGTACTGCTGCTTTAGGCGCAATTGCTTGCCCGCGTAGGTGCTGTCGTTGGGGTAAAGCACGCGGGTGATGTCCTCCACGGCGTTCTTTTCGCGCACGGCCAGGGCGTACTGCTGATCGTTGAACGCCTGGAAGTCGAATGCCTCGATGGGTTCGCTCTGCCAAAGCCTGAGCGTGCCGATGTTATCCGAATGGTAGCCCAATATGGGCATGTCGTAGGGCACGGCGCGCACCGTCTGGCCTAAAAACTGAACATTTACGGCGTGCGTGTCCCGCCGGATGCTCCACGGGTCGCCGAAGCGCTGCCAGTCGTCCGCGGTTTCCGCCTGGAAGCCGTCCCGGAAGCTCTGCTTAAAGAGGCCGAATTTATACCGGATGCCGTATCCGTCGAGCGGCAGGTCGTGCGTGGCGGCCGAATCCAGAAAACACGCCGCAAGCCTGCCCAGGCCGCCGTTTCCCAAAGCCGCGTCCTCAATCTCCTCAAACGCGGAAAGCTCAAGTCCCCGCTCACGAAACGCTTCGCGCGCCTCTTCAAGCGCGCCCAGCGAGAGCAGGTTGTTGTATACCATGCGCCCCATCATGTATTCGGCGCTGAAATAATAGGCGCGCCGCACGCAGTCCCGCGCGTGGCGGCTATCGTACCAATCCGCCGCGATATTCGCCATGGCCTCGTCGCCAAGTGCGTTGTGGAGCTGCGCAAGCGTCGCGTCTCTGAGCGAAACCTGGTAATCGCTGATCAGCCTGTGTTCTATATTCCGCATCAAGTCCTGCTTGTCCTTCATCCCGTGGCCTCACCTTTTCAAAACTTATATGGAAACCCAAGTCATACGATATAAGGATGCCTGGGTCAAAAGCGCTACATTGCACATTATACCATAGAAGCGCAGCGAATTATAATTCAGAAGCGCAGCGGATTATAATTCAGAAGCGCAGCGGATATGGTATAATCCGCGCACGTCCGCACAGGCGAAAACCGCACGCGCATACGGATAAACGGGTATCATGGCCGCCTGCGCCATTATACCATGCGCCGTCTCCGATGCAAAGCGTGCCGGATTTTTGGGAATCAGGCGAAATCCCGGCCGCCCGGTACGCAAACAACCTGCATTTTATCCCCCCGCACGAGTATTCTATGCTATAATAAGAAAAAATGAAACGCAGGCACAAAACGCTGTTACCGCCGCTGAACTTTAGGCTGCAATCGTTTTATTTTACCCGCCCGGGGCGGCATGTAACCCCGCCCACGGCGGCGGAAACCGGCTTTTATAAGGGAAAGGAGGCACCTGAATGGATCCTATGACCATTACGTTTATTTTGCTGGGGGTCGGCATCCTGCTCTTTGTGGTGGAGATGTTCACGCCCGGCATCGGCATATCCGGAGGATTGGGCGCCGTGGCGTTTTTGGCGGCTGTGCTGCTCCAGATCGGGAACCCCGAAGGTATGCTGTTTCTGGCGGCGCTTATCCTGTTTATCATTGCGGTGGTGATGCTGCTGTTTTTCCGGCTTGCCGCCAAGGGCAGGTTCGATAAAACGCGCATCGTGCTGCACGACCGCATCGAGGGCGAGTCCACCAACATCGTGGAAACGGCATATGAAAAATACCTCGGGCAGACGGGCGTTTCCGTCACCCCTCTGCGCCCCGCCGGAAAAGCGAGGTTCGGGGACGCCGTGCTCGACGTGATGACGGGCGGCGAATTCCTGCCCGCCAACGCAAGCGTCACCGTCCAGCAGGTGGAAGGCCTGCGCATCCGCGTCGGCGCGGCGAAGGAAATGGAAGTTAATAATGAATAATTGCGGAGGAAATTCCTTTGGAATTTCTTTTGAACAGATGATTTTGGAAGCAGTTCGTATCCCGGTCATATAAAAAAATCCCGCAGGGATTTTTACCTGAATGATACATTACGCGTTATCCATTACAGAATGCGGCGCAGCCGCCACGGAAGGAGCAACATCATGGACGTTCTTTGGGCAATCCTTATCATCATCGCCGTTATCGTATTCCTGGCCATATTCTTCAGCTTCATTCCCATAAGGCTATGGATCGCGGCGCTGGCCTCCGGGGTGAAGGTGGGCATCTCGCAACTGATCGGCATGCGCATCCGCAAGGTCATTCCCGCGCGCATCGTCAACCCCATGATAAAGGCCACCAAGGCGGGGCTGGTGCTGCCCATCAACAAGCTCGAAGCGCATTACCTCGCGGGGGGCAACGTGGACCGCGTGGTCAACGCCCTCATCGCGGCGCAGCGCGCGGGCATCCCGCTGGATTTTGAGCGGGCGTGCGCCATCGATCTCGCGGGCCGCGACGTATTGAACGCCGTGCAGATGAGCGTCAACCCCAAGGTGATAGAGACCCCGGTCATCGCGGCCATCGCGAAGGACGGCATCGAGCTGCGCGCCAAGGCGCGCGTGACCGTACGCGCGAACATCGACCGCCTGGTCGGCGGCGCGGGGGAGGAAACCATCATCGCCCGTATCGGCGAGGGTATCGTCACCACCGTCGGTTCCGCGCAGAGCCACAAGGAAGTGCTGGAAAACCCGGACAGCATCTCGCGTACGGTACTCAACAAAGGTCTCGACGCGGGCACCGCGTTTGAGATACTCTCCATAGACATCGCGGATGTGGACGTGGGCCGCAACGTGGGCGCGCAGCTGCAGATCGACCAGGCGGAAGCGGATAAGCGCATCGCGCAGGCGAAAGCGGAGGAGCGGCGCGCAATGGCCGTGGCGCAGGAGCAGGAGAACAAGGCGGAAGTGCAGGGCATGCGCGCCAAGGTGATCGAGGCTGAGGCCGAGGTGCCGCGGGCCATGGCGTATGCGTTCCGCGAAGGCAGGCTCGGGGTGCTCGACTATTACAACATGCAGAACGTGATATCGGATACCGAGATGCGCAAGGCCATCTCCAAGACCGCGGAGCCGGAAAAGAAGGGCGAATGACCGGCTTAAATCCGGCAGGACTTTTTTGACGGACCGGGAGGCAATATGGATATTGTAATCGGCATCATCGTCGCCATTCTGTTTCTTGTGGGGAGCGCGAACAAAAAGAAGCAGGAGCAGGCGCAGCGGGAAGCGAAGGCGCGTACCATGGAGCCTCCGTCTGACGACCCGCGCTTTCCGTCCGCGCCTTCCATGCGGAAAATGCCGGATTTCTCAGGGGAGGCTTCCCCCGGGGGCGAGGGGGAACCGGCGCGGGAGCTGCCGGTACGCCCCGTTCCGGTTCCGCAGCGCGCGCAGGCGTATGAGGGCGGCGTCCAAATGCAAATGCCGGAAGGGCCTGAGACTCCGAACAGCGCAGCCGGGCCGGTGGCGTCCGTCTCGGCGCGTATGGAGGCCACGCAAGGCCGCCATGCCACGCTGTCGCGCGGCTTAGAGGCCCATGTGCATACGGAAGGCAGCATGGAAAGCGCCCGCCCGGCGCGCAGGGCCGTTAATGCGTATGAAACGGCAGAGCCGGAGGCGCCGCGGGGCCCCGCTTTGGACGTCCTTACAAGGCTTGCGCATGATCCGGGCGCTGCGGCGGAGGGCGTGCTACTGAGCGAAATCTTGGGCAAGCCGAAGGCGTTGCGCCGCGTCTAGCGGGAGGAGCACTTGCAGAAGGTAAGGATTTTTGGGACGGCGGCCATATTTGTTGCGCTGGCCGCGGCATACGGGTACTGGGCGTTCACAGAGCCTTCCATCACGGCGGCCTCCGCTGTGGCGGCCGCCGTTCTTACGGCGCTCTTCGGGTTTTTGTGCGCGCAGTGCCTGCGCGGGCTTATCGGCGCTTTTTCCGGCGGGCCGGAACCGGCGCTTGACGCGGGCCTTGGGCGCAGGAGCCTCAGGCGGGCGTACCGGCATCCGGTCGTCCGTCTCTTTTTGCTGCTGCTGCTTGCGAGAGTGGCGGTATACATCGCGGCCTACGCCGTATTCACGCTGAAAAACGGGTATCCGGGCGGCCTTGTCGATACGCTTTCGCTTTGGAATTTCGGGGATGTGCCCCACTACCTGGGCATTGCGGACAACTGGTATGCAACGGAAGGGGACGCAAGGTTCCATATCGTGTTCTTCCCGCTCTACCCCATCGTGGTGCGGCTTTTAAGCGAACTCACGCAGAATACGTTCGCGGCAGGGCTTATCGTTTCCCTGCTCTCCACCGCGGCCGCGGGCGTATTGCTTTATGAGCTTGCCTTAATGGATATGGACCGCGCGGCGGCGATGCGCACCGTCACGCTGCAAATGCTGCTGCCCGCGGCGTTTTTGTTTAACGCCCCCATGAGCGACGGGCTGTTCCTGCTGCTCTCCCTCGCGGTCATGCTTCTGGTAAGAAAAAAACAGTATTGGACCGCCTGCGTATTGGGCGCTTTGGCTTCCTTTACGCGGGTGCTGGGCCTGATTTTGCTTGTGCCGGTAGCCGTGGAGCTGATCGGCGACGCCGTGCGGCACAAAAAAGAAACGGGCAGGTGGGCGGGCTTTTTCCTGCTCCGCGCTCCCGCGCTGCTGCTTATTCCCCTGGGTTTTTGCGCGTACCTTGCCGTGAACAAAAGCGTCACGGGGGACGCGTTCATGTTCCTGAAGTATCAGAGCGAGCATTGGAACCAGAAGCTTGGATGGTTCTTCCATACCGCGTCCTACCAGACGAACGAATTCATCGCAACCCTTTCCACATGGAGGGAGGCGGCGCTGGGGCTTTGGCTCCCCAACCTCCTGTCCCTGTTCGGCGCGCCGCTGATTATGGTGCTTGCCCTGCTGGAAAAACGGCAGCCCCAGCAAACGGAAGAAAGTGCGGAAGGCCCCGCCGCGCCCCTGCGCCGGCCCTATGCCCTCAGGCCAAGCTATGTCGCTTACTTTGCGGCGTATTATTTCGTCAGCATGGGGACAACCTGGCTGCTGTCGGCGCCCCGGTATCTGGCGGCCTGTTTTCCGGTCGCGTTTGCGCTCAACAGATTGGTCACGCCCCGCAACGCGTGGGCGGCCTATTCTGTGCTTGGGCTATTCCAGCTGCTTTATCTATATGCGTACGTGGCGCAGTGGCCGGTGTATTGACCTGCGGGGAGGAAACATGGGAAAAAGCAAGACGAAAAGCAATGAGCCCGTGAACGAAGCGGGCCGGACATTGGGGGAGTTTCTCGCCGCATATGATGAAAACAAATACCGCCGCCCTTCCGTTACGGCGGATATCGCGGTATTCAGCCTTTTCAAAACGCAGGAGGACTACGCGCTTTGCCTGCTGCTCATCCGCCGCAGGAACCACCCGGATATCGGTATGTGGGCGCTTCCGGGCGGGTTCGTGGATATGGAGGAGGAGCTTGACAGGGCCGCCGAGCGTGAGCTTCAGGAGGAAACGGGTATCAGCGGGCTCCCGGTCCGGCAATTCGGCGCGTTCGGCAAGGTGGACAGGGACCCGCGCACCCGCGTGATCACCGTAGGCTATTTCGCCGTGGCGCCGTATGGCTCCCTGGAGCCCAAGGCGGGGGATGACGCGGCGGACGCCGCGCTGTTCCGGGTAACATTGAAGCGGAGCGCGTTTACCGCCGCAGCGACGCTCTACGACCTCACGCTGACAGGGCCTGAGACGCTCACGGCCCGCATTTCCTGCACAGAGGGCGCGCTGGGCGAAGCGGCCGCGCCGTTACCCAAAAGCATGCTTGCATCCGACCACGCGCATTTGATCTATTGCGCCCTGCGGGAATTGGAGGTGCAGCCCAAGCGCATCGCGGGGCTTTTGGCGGGCGAAAGCGGGCATTTGATCCGCCCCGCGCTCCGCGCGCTAAAGGAGGCGTTGGATGTTCGGAGCCCCGCCTGTGGGGCGGGTGCGAAGCGCCGCCCGTGACGGAGCAAGCGCGGACCCCACAAAAAATGCGTTTTACATTTACAGCCGCCGCATTTCACTTTACAATGAATGTGGAAAGTTATGGCCATGGCAGGAGAAATGGAATTGGAGAAGATCATAAAGAAACCCGGCGTCGGTAAGGCGCTGCTTATAGGTGCAGCGGGCGCTTTGAGCGCACCGTTTTTTCCGTTTGCGCTGTTTGCGGGCGGCCTGTTCGGCTACCTGCTGCTGTCCGGGGGCGTCGCGCCCTTCCTGCTTTCCGCCGCGGTTTCGCTTTCGGGCGCTTACTGGATGGCGAATGTGGGCGGGCTGTGGGTGGCCTGCGCAAGCATCGCGTGGGCTCTGCTGACCGCGGCGTTCCTGAAGAAAAACAAGGGGTATTTTGATACCGTGTTTGCGGGCGCCGCGCTGTATACCGCCGCGTTTTACCTCCTGATCAGCCTGCCCGACATCCGCTCGGGCGGGGTGGCGTTTGGGCACGTCACCACGCTGCTTTCGGACCTGATGGAGCAAGCCCTGGCCGCCGCGCAGGCCATGTCCGTCATGCTCACGCCGGAGCAGACGGCCATGATGCAGGAGACGGCGCGTATGGTACGCGTCGTGCTGCCGGTATACATGCCGGCCATCCTGTGCGTGACGGGCGGCGTCATAAGCCTTGTGAACCTCGTTGTGTGCGCGTGGCGCTGCCGCAAGGCGGGCGTAAAGCTGCGGCCCATGCGCCGGTTTGCGTACTGGCGCGTGCCGAAGGAATTTGTAACGGGCGTCGCCATCATGGCGCTGGGCGCGGTATTGGCTTCCGCCCTGCACGTTGCGAATATGGACGCCGTCGCCGCCGCGGTCGCCGCATTGGGGGCGCTGCCTTTTGTGGTGCAGGGCGCGTGCGTCGTGATGTTTGTGCTGCAGTTCAGCCGCTCCCATACCACGGTCGTGATGTTTTGCATATTCATCGTGCTGATGATGCCCATGAGTATCACGTTCTTGGGGATACTCGGAGTGATCGAGCAATTGTTCCAGCTGCGCACGCGCATCATACTGCGCTCAAAGGGCGACGACGAGGACGAATAGCTCTGCCCTTATAAAGTAAAGTAAAAGCAGCGGGAAAGGGGGAAACCGGATGAAACGGCCGCCGCAGCGGGTATTGGTTCCCATTGCGATTCTTTGCGCGATCATGGGCATTGTGATCGGCTATTTTGATATCCGCGCCGGGGTAGCTTCCATCGTCGTTTCCCTGATCGTGCTGCTTATAAGCCTGCGCACGCTTGGGACGGAAGCGAACAGGCAGCGGCAGGCCATGGACACCGTGTTTTCAGAAAACGCGACGGCGGCGGGCAGGCTCATCGCCGAGGTCAACATCCCCTGCATGATATTCGAAAAAAGCGGGCGCATCATATGGCGCAACGCCGCCATGAAAAAGCTGTATGACGGCGTGGATCTAAAACCCCTGCCCGCGGCGTGCAACCCCAAAGCCGGCGCGCAGTCCGGCACAATGGAATACGCGGGCAGTTCCTATCAGGTGACCACCACGCCCGTGTTCCGGGAGCACGCCTCGCGCGAACTGCTGTTCCAGTACTGGGTCAACCGCACGGAGGCGGAGCATTACCGCCGCCTGTACGAGGAGCAGATGCCCTACGTGGCGCTTATCTACGTGGACAATTACGAGGAATTGAGCGCGGACCTGCAATTCAGGCGCAACGCGGTTCTGACCGAGGTGGAGCGCCTGATCGCGGACACGACCATATCCATACAGGGCATATACCGCAGGTACGACAACGGCCGTTTCCTGCTTGTGTTTGAAGCGAACTATTTAAAGGAACTCGAAAAGGACCGCTTTTCCATCCTGGAAAAAGCGCATAAAATCGATACCGGGACCTCGCAGAGCGTTACGCTTTCCATCGCCGTGGGCGCGGCCCCGCGCGTGGCGCAGGCGGATATCGCGGCGCGGCAGGGCATGGAGCTTGCCCTGGGGCGCGGCGGCGACCAGGCCGTTGTGCGTCAGGGCGCGAACTATACGTTCTACGGCGGGCGCAGGCAGCTCGAAAGCGGGCAGTCCCGCGTGAAGACCCGCCTGTTTGCCAAAGCCTTCCGCCAGCTGCTGGAAAACTCTACGGAAGCGTTCATCATGGGCCACAGGCAGCCGGATATGGACTGCATAGGCGCGGCCCTGGGCGTGTACCGCTGCGTGGCGCAGGCGGGCTGCAAGGCCTACATCGTGCTGGACCAGGTGAACCCCACCATACAGCAGGCAGTGGACAGCATCCGCACCAATCCGGCGTATGCGGACGTGATCGTATCCTCCGAGCGGGTGCGTGAAATGATGCGCGCGTCCTCCGTGCTGGTGGTGGTGGATACGCAGCGCGCCAAGGCGACGATAGAGCCCCCCCTGGTGGAGATGGCGGGCAAGCTCGTGCTCATCGACCATCACCGCCGGAGCACCGATTATATCGACAACGCCACGCTCAACCATCTGGACGCACGCGCCTCCTCCACGAGCGAGATGGTAACGGAGACCATACAGTACTTCCATGAGGGCATACGGCCCACCGCGTTTGAATGTTCCGCGCTTTTAGCGGGCATCACGGTGGATACGAAGCACTTTGCATTCAACGTGGGCGCGCGCACGTTTGAGGCGGCGGCGTATTTAAGGCAGCACGGCGCCGATATCGGCACCGTCAAGCTGATGTTCCAGGACGACCGGGAGACCTACGCCAACCGCGTGGATATCGTAAAGAGCGCAAACATCATCTGCCCGGGCGTGGCTTTGGCCGTGTGCCCGCCGGAGATAAAGAACGCGGGGCTGATCGCCGCGCAGGCGGCGGACGCGCTGGTGGGCATACGGGGCATAGAGGCCGCGTTCGTGCTGGGCGTGCAGAACGGGGAAATCAGCGTCAGCGGCAGGTCTTTAGGCCGCATCAACGTGCAGCTGGTATTGGAGCGCATCGGCGGCGGCGGCCACCTGACAATGGCGGGCGCGCAGTTGAGGGACATGACGCTCGAAGCCGCGGTGGAGCTTGTAAAATCCACGGCCATCGCTTACATAAAAGAACTGGACGGGTGAAGCGTTTTTTCAGGGGCCTTGCCCCTGAAACCCCACCAAAGGGACACGTCCCTTTGGAATCCCTTTCCCTGAAAGACCTTAGGACCACGGGCATTCTCAAAAAAAGGTGTGGGAATCCAAAGCACCGATACCTTGAAAACCTTGAACAGGGGTATTGATACTTGTGACGGCTAGCCGTTCTTACGATATTGAATAGTGGAGGAAGCAAGAATGAAGGTATTATTGGAACAGGACGTCAAGGGGACGGGCAAGCAGGGGCAGATCGTGGACGTCAGCGACGGGTACGCCCGCAACTTCCTGCTGCCGCGCAAGCTGGCGACACCGGCGGACGCGGCCTCCATCAACGCGGCCAACATCAAAAAATCCGCCGCGCAGCACAAGAAGTTTCAGGAGGGCGTGCAGGCGCGCGAGCTTGCGAAACAGCTTTCCGAACTCAGCGTGAAAATTCCCGCAAAGGTCGGCGAAAACGGCAAGCTGTTCGGCTCCATCACCGCCAAGGAAATCGCCGCGGCGCTCGAGGCGCAGCATAAGATCGTAATCGACCGCAAGAAGATCGAATTGAGCGACCCCATCAAGGCGCTGGGCAGCGTCCAGGTAAAGGCGCACCTGTATGAAAATACGGACGCTTCGTTTACAGTGGAGGTCGTTTCGCAGTAAGAAAAAACAGGCACATCTGGCGTACAAGGGGGAGAGCGGTACGTGGAAGAATTGCGCGTGGAGCATGAGCCGAATGCGGTAACCGCGGCGCCGCACAGCGCGGCGGCGGAAATTTCCGTATTGGGCAGCATGCTGCTCGACGGGGCCGCGCTCGATATGGCCATCGAGCTTCTGGACCCGGCGGATTTTTATTTCCCCGCGAACCAGGACATATTCGCCTGCATGCGCGCGCTCCGGGGCGCGGGCGCGCCGGTGGATTCCGTTTCTCTGGTGGCGGAGCTGGACCGTTTGGGCAAGCTTCGCGCCGTGGGGGATGTGGCGTATATCGCCGACCTCACCATGCAGACAATTTCCGCGGCGGACGCGGAGCATTATATCAACATCGTGCTGGAGCGCTCCATGCAGCGCCAGCTCATTCGCGCGGGCAACCTCATTTCCAAGGACGCCATGGATACCACGCGGGATTTCGAGCAGGTGCTGGGCGACGCGGAGCGCCGCATTTACGATATCACGTTAAAGCGCGCCGCCGATACGCTGTTGCCGGTGCAGGATACCATGTACGAGGCGTACGCCCGCCTGGGGGAGCTGATGAACCTGCAAGGGCGGCTCATAGGCGTGGACACGGGCTTCGCGGATCTCAATTCCAAGACCTCCGGCTTAAAAAAATCCGATCTTATCATCGTGGCCGGGCGCCCGGCCATGGGCAAGACAAGCTTTGCCATCAACATTGCGCAGTACGCTGCGCTGCATGACGCGCGCACGGTCGTCATATTCTCCCTGGAAATGGCGCGCGAGCAGCTGATTACCCGCATGTTCAGCTCCGAAGCGGAGGTGGACATGCAGAAGCTTCTGACCGGAGGCACCACCGAGGCGGATCTCATCAAAATCGCGCAGGTGCTGGGCCTGATGGGCAACAGCAGGCTGTTTATCGACGATTCCGCGGGCTCTACGGTGCCGGAAATGCGCAGCAAATGCCGCAGGCTCAAGGCGCGGCACGGGCTCGATCTGATCGTGATCGATTATCTGCAGCTGATGCGCTCTTCCAAAAAGACGGACAACCGCCAGCAGGAGATTTCGGACATTACGCGCTCCCTAAAAATCCTGGCCCGCGAGCTGGACGTGCCCATTATGGTATTGAGCCAGCTTTCCCGCGCGCCGGAGCAGAGGAAGGACGACCACCGCCCCATGATATCGGACCTGCGCGAGAGCGGCGCGATCGAGCAGGACGCGGATATCGTGATGCTCCTTTACCGCGAGCAGGTGTACAACGAGGAGGCGGATAACACCGCGGAAATCATCATAGCCAAGCACCGCAACGGGCCGACAGGCACCGTGAAGCTGTACTGGATGGGAGAATATACCAAGTTCAAAAACTTAGCGTATTCCTAAACGGGGAAAGGGGATCGCATGACGAAAATCGCACTCATTACCGGCGCATCCTCGGGCATAGGGGCAGAGACCGCGCTGCTGTTCGCGCAAAAAGGGTATACCGTGTACGGCGCGTCGAGAAGCGGCAGGGTTCCGGAGCTTCCGGACGACGCGCTGGGGCTGCTTTTTCCGCTTGCAATGGATGTGACGGACGAGGAAAGCGTGAAGCGGGGCGCCGCCCATGTGCTGCAGACGGAGGGGTGTATCGACGTATTGGTCCACGCGGCGGGCAACGGCGTAAGCGGCCCGCTGGAATGCTGTACCGCAGAGGACGCGCAGCGGCAGATGGAGGTCAATTTCTACGGCGCGATCCGTCTGTTGAACGCCGTCCTGCCCTCCATGCGCGCAAAAGGCAGCGGACATGCGGTGCTGGTGGGTTCGGTGGGCGGCGTGTTCGCCGTTCCGTTCCAGGTGCTTTACAGCAGCTCCAAGGCCGCGCTTGCCATACTCTGCGAGGGGCTGCGGCTGGAGTTAAAACCCTTTGGCGTGAAGGCCGCGCTTGTGGAGCCGGGGGACGTGAAAACCGGCTTTACGGACGCGAGAAAGCCCGTTTCCGGCATGTGCGAAGACTATCAGGCGGCTTGTGGGCGCGCGATCTCCCGCATGGAAAAGGACGAGCGGAACGGCATGCACCCGCGCATCATCGCAAACGTCATCTATCGTACCGCGGAAAAGAAAAACCCGCGGGCGCATACCGTGGTGGGCGGCGCTTACCGCGCGTTTGTGTTCTTAAAACGGATATTGCCCTACGGCCTTGTGGAAAAGCTGCTGTACGGCATGTACTTGAAGTGACTTTATAGGGATAGCGGAGCGTAAGAACGCTTCTCAGCTGGATACCGCAAAAGCGGGCTGTTAGCATGATGATAGAACGATTGCTTTTTACGGGCAAGCGTTCTTTTTATTTTCCGTTACCGGCCTTCGGGCAAAACAAAAGAAATGGAGGAGGCATATGGTTCAAAAACGGTTTTCCATCGCGCTGGACATCAAGCGCCCCACGGCCAACCGCGATTTTGAGGTGGTGGAGGGCGATAACTCGAACGTGCTGGAAGTGACGCTGACCGACGACGGCGCGCCGGTGGACCTGGAAGGTTCCAGAATCTCTGCGGTGTTCTCAAAATCGGACGGCAACACGGCGCAGCAGGATACGGACGGGCACGGCGTCGCGGTGACGCCGCCGAACGGCCTGACGATATCGCTTTATACCACAAGCGTCGCGCCGGGGCTGGTGGAGTGCGAATTGCAGGTATATTCCGGCGAAGGAAATACCGTGCTCTCCACCTCCGCGAAGTTCAACTTCATGTGCCGGAGGGGGATTGCAAACGACGATACCATCGAGGCGACGGACGAATGGCCGCTGCTCGTCGGCATGATGCGGCGCGTGGAGGCGGCGGAAGAAGCGGAACTGCTCCGCGCCGCCGCCGAAGGCGGACGCGTGTCGGCTGAATCCGGCCGGGTGTCTGCTGAAAGCACACGGGTCAGCGCGGAAAATGCCCGCAATACTGCGGAAGGCACGAGGGCCGCGGCGGAGGCCGGAAGGATATCCGCCGAAAGCGGGCGTGTGACCGCCGAGAGTGGCCGGGTATCGGCAGAAAATACCCGCATTACAAACGAAAACGCCCGTATCCCTGCGGAAAGCGCGCGGGCAGCGGCGGAAGGAACCAGGGTAAACCAAGAGGCCGGGAGGGTCACGGCAGAATTTAACCGCGTTGCGGCGGAGAACGCCCGCGTCACAAGGGATATCGAGTATCGCAGGCTGGAGCCGTATGACCCCGCGGCCTCCTATGTGCCGCTCAACAAGGTCACCTATGAAGGCTCCTGCTACCAATGCGTTCAGGCGGTGACCGGCGTGGTGCCCACGAACACGGACCATTGGGCGCTGATCGCGGCGGCGGGCGAAGGTTCCGGCGACATGCTCAAAGCTACTTACGACGCGGATAATGACGGGGTTGTAGACGATGCGGAAAAATTAGGCGGGCAGTTACCGGCCCACTATGCGACGGCGGCGGGGTTGTCCGCGCACGCGGGGAACACGAGTAATCCTCATGGGGTGACACGTCAACAGGTTGGCGCTCCCGCTCCTTTGAATTTTCAAGCATGGCTTTTAGGGGGGGGTGAAGCCTGGACTGGCGCCGGGCCTTATACGCAGACGGTGGCTGTTCCTGGAATAACCGCCGCAATGGTTCCCGTCATGGACTTTTGGTTCGCTGACGGGGAGGCTGTGTCTACTTATATCGGTCGTTTGGGTGATTACGCAAAGATCGATAGGGTTGTCGCCAACGATGGGTCTATTACGGCTACATGTTTGCAAAGCAGGCCGGATTGGAACATTTCCATTAAACTAAGGGTGGTGCAGTAATATGGCGGAAGGATTTATTTGCAGACGGGGCGGGGGCAGTTCGCAACTCGTTACCGAGATTATTACATCCTCGCAAAACTGGACAGTCCCCTCCGGGGTTAGCCGCGTCTTTGTACGCTTGTTCGGCGGTGGCGGCGGTGGCGCGCGCGGCTCGTCGCCTGCTGCTGGCGGCGGCGGCTATATGGCATCTGACATGGTACAGGTTACGCCGGGTGCTGTATGTGCAATCACCATTGGGGCGGGCGGCGCGGCCCAGGCAACAGATGGCGCTTTAGGAAATTCTGGAGGAATTACCTCTTTTGGAAATTTGCTATCTGCGGTTGGCGGTGGCGGTGGTGGAAGAAGTTCCCGTAATTATCAAGCCGATGGCGGCAATGGTGGGTCTGGCGGTGGCGGGGCCAGCATTGGGCGCGGCGGGCATGGCTCATATGGTGGTGGCGGCGGTAGTGGGGGAAGCACAACCGCCGCTGCTCCTTCTGGCGGCGACGGTGGCGTTTGGGGCGGCGGTGGCGGGGCCGGTGGCTCTAGCGAAACGCCCTTGGGCGGCACAGGCGGCATAAGCAACGGTGGAGATAAAGCGACGGCAAGCGGCACGGGCATAAACACGGGCGGTTGGCCTTTGACATTTACCGGGACAGGTAGCGGCGGCGCTTTCGGTGGCGGCATAACTGCCCGCAGGGGCGGTGGCGGTG
>DATMXR010000042.1:0-21513 GCA_035561315.1 Feifaniaceae bacterium | reverse complement strand
GAGGTTCGGGCCGCGGAGGCGGGGGCGGCGATCCAAGCCGGAGCAGCAGCATGGCCTGGGCAAACGCCCGCTCTTCCCCGCGCAGGGCGCCGCAGCAAACACAGTTCCCCTGGTCGTTGACCGCGGCTACGCCGTAGAGTTTTCTTCCTATGCCAACCGACGCTCTGCCGTTACGCACAGCGCGCGGGCCATCCTCCGTAAGCAGGAAAAGCTCCAGATCATTGCGCGGCCTGCCGCTCCAACGCACGTCTACCTGCGCTGAATTCCCCATGTACCGGATGCGTGCGAGGCCGCAGTGCGTTCCGTTCGTGTGATACATGGGTATCATCACAACACCTTGTTCCATAGCTCCCTCCTATATGCCAATTACGGGAGCCGATTATGACCGCAATCCGCCGCCCTTTCACGGGGCGGCCGATGTGTCGACGATGGAAGCGCTCCGCTTAAAGGAGCTTTCAAACTATGACTTGCTCCTTATGTATATGCAAAATCGCCGGGTATGACGATAAGATTTTTCATAATTCCGTTTAGAAAAGCGTAAAATCCGAAAATTTTGGCGGGAAAACGCCGCGATTCCTTCCGCCGCGCGTCGCGCGCGCATGGCGGCGGGCGGGCGGCGTGTGCTATAATAAGCGTAATGTCCGTCCGCCGTGAAGGAGAACCCTATGACCGTTCGCTTTGCAAAGGAAGCGCTGCCCTTGGAGCAGACGCCCGTAGACAACCTGTTTTTGCTCGAATATATGCCCGCGGCTGACGGCACGCAGCTGCGCGTGTATCTGTACGGGCTCATGCTCTGCCGCTATCCCGCGTTTTCATCGGTGCCCATGCACGAGGCGCTGGGGCTTACCGAGCAGGAGGTGCTCGACGCCTGCGCCTACTGGCAGCGGGAGGGCCTGGTGCACATCCTTTCCGCCGACCCGCTGGAGGTGGAGTACACGGTCCCTTCCGAACGCCCGCGCGAGCCCATACTCGTGCCGGGCAAGTACGGAGAGCTTGTACAGGCGGCGCAGCAGCTGTTCGCCCCGCGCACGCTCCGGGCGCAGGAGCTTCGGTACCTGTACGATTGGGTGGAGGTCTACAACCTGACGGAGGAAGCGGTGCTGGAGCTTCTGTCCCACTGCCTTTCCCGGAAGGGTGCGCGCGTGCATGTGAACTATATCGATACCGTGGCCCGCGCGTGGGCCGCGGAGGGCGTGCGCACATTGGAGGACGCCAAAGAATACGCCGCGGCGTTTGAAGAAAAAACGGGCGGCGCGGCAGCCATACTGAAGCGCTGGAACAAAAGCCGCCGCCCCACCCAGGACGAGCTGGAGCTTTACGAAAAATGGACAAAGGGCTGGGGCTTTACGAAGGAGGCCGTGCTCGCCGCCTGCCCCGCCGTCACAAAGGCGGAGCGCCCAAGCTTCAAATATCTGGACGGCGTGCTGGAGCGGCTTTACCGCGACGGGACGCTGACCGAGGACACGGTCGCGGCGCTCTTTGCCGCGGAGGACGCGGAGAGCATGCTCGCGCGCGAGGTGTTTTCCGCCATGGGCATGGGCAGGGCCGCGCGCCCGCTCGAACGCGCGCAGCTTGCGGGCTATGTGGCGGAAGGGTTGGAAAAGGACGCGCTGCTGCTTGCCGCACAAAAAGCGCAGGGCAGGGAGCGGCCGTACGCGTACCTGCGCACGCTCATAAAAGAACTCCTCGATGGCGGCGCAAAAACGGCCGGGCAGGCGCAGGCGCTGCTGGACGCGCGGGAGGAGAAGCCGTCCCCGAACAGGCGCGTCAAGGACTCCATGGATTACCCGCAGAAAAAATATTCCGACGAAGAGATCGCCCACATATTCGTGAATCTGGACGAGGAGGCGTAACATGTCGCTTGCGGAGATTCGGGCCGAATACGAGCGCATCCGGCAGGAGGAGCGCCTGGCGCTTCTTTCGCGCACGGAGGAGGCGTATGCCCTGCACCCGGGGTTTTTGGCCATCGCCGAGCGCAGGCGCGCGGCGGCGCTGACCCTGGGCGAGGCCATCCGCCGGGGCGCGGACGCGGCGGACGCGGCGCGGGCGGCGGATGCGGCGCTCAACGCCCTTCAGGACGAGGAACGCGCGCTGCTGTTTTCGCTGGGGCTTCCGGGGGGGTACCTGACGCTGCACTATCGCTGCGCCCATTGCAAGGATACCGGATATGTGGGGGAGCCGCACCGGACGCCCTGCGTCTGCCTGCAAAAGAAGCTGCTGGGGCAGGCGCGCGCCACCTCCCAGATCGACGAGCGGGAGACGTTTGAAACGTTCGACGCCGAACTTTTCCCCACCGAGGCGCAAAAGAAGCAGATGCTGGCCGCCCGCCGCATCACGGAAGGGTATGCGGACGCATTCCCCGCAACCGGAAAGCGCAACCTGCTTTTGCTGGGAACGTCGGGCCTGGGCAAGACGTTTTTATTGAACAGTGTGGCGGCCCGCGTGCTTTCCCGCGGGTTTCCGGTCAAAAAGATCACGGCGTACACGCTCATGGAGCAGCTGCTTTCCGGCATCCGCCAGAATACGGACGCAGCGGCGCCCTATCTGACGGTGCCGCTGCTGCTCATCGACGACCTTGGCACCGAACCCATGATCAACAACATCACGCACGAATACCTGTTTTCCATACTCAACGAGCGCCACAACGCGCTCCTTCATACCGTGACCGCAAGCAATCTTACCCCGGAGAAACTGCAGGAGCGCTACGGCGAGCGCATATTCTCCCGGCTGGTCAGCGCGGACGATTCGCGCATCCTGCATTTGACGGGCCAAAACCTCAGGCTGTGCCCGGCGCGCACAAAGGAGGCCTGACCCGTTGCAGACACTGGCTTACGCAAAGCTCAACCTGACGCTGGACGTGCTGTTTCGCCGGGCGGACGGCTACCATGAGCTTGATATGCTCAATATCCGCGTATCTTTGGCGGATACCCTTTCGCTTTCCCCGGCGGACGGTATTTTAGTCACCTACGAGGGCATGGACGCGCCGGAAGACGATACCGTGACGAAAGCCGCGGAGGTCTATTCTAGGTTGGCGGGAAAGCGCTGCGGCGCGCGCGTCCATGTGGAAAAACGCATCCCCGCCCAGGCGGGGCTTGGCGGGGGCAGCGCCGACGCGGCCGGGACACTGCTTTTGATGCAGCGGGCCTACGACGCGCTCAGCGCGGAACAGCTCCATGAAGCGGCGCGCATGGTCGGCGCGGACGTACCCTACTGCCTCCATAGAGGGCCCTGCCGCGTGGGCGGCGTGGGGGAAAAAATAGAGCCGCTGCCGCCTCTCCCAAAACCGCTGTGGTTTGTGATCGTAAAGCCGCGGGCAGGTATTTCCACGCCGCTGCTGTTTTCGCACCTGAAGCTTCCCGTTGCCCATCCCGGCACACAAGCCGCCGTAAGCGCGCTGCGGGCGGGCGACGCCCGGGCCTTGGGCGGCGCGTGCTTCAACGCTTTGCAGGAAGCCGCGGCGGCCCTGCTTCCGGAAATCGGCGCGCTGTGCGCGCGGCTTAGAGCTGCGGGCGCCTTGGGCGCGGCCATGACGGGTTCCGGCTCCGCCGTGTTCGGGCTGTTTGAAAAGGAAGCCGAAGCAAACGCCGCGGCTTTGCGCTGTTCGGACGTGCCGTTTTGCCTTGTGTGCGGCTCGGCCGGGTAGAGCAGGCTTTGCCCAAAGGGGATTGAGAAAAATTTCCTTCTTTTTGTAAATTTCGTTCTTGCGGGTATTCGTCTCCCTATGCATGCTCAAGGTATTCCAAACTCCCTTCTTTTTCGTGCTTATCCCCGTAAAACCGACACGGAAAATCGCCTCCCGTCCGCCTGCCGGCGCCCCAAAAACCTCCGAAAACAGGCATATTTTACCGTTTTATCTTGCCGGATCCGCGCGGCTTTTAAACCGGGCGGCGGTTTTTACGGTTGTGCACAGCTTCAAAGCGGCCTTGCGGCCGCTTTTTTGATGCGTATATCTGCGCGCAAGGTTCCGTGTATATAAATCTTCTGCATATTTGCCCGGACCTCAAAAAAGTGCCGGAAATACGGGGTTTTTGGAAACCCGCGCTGTATGTGTGCAAATGGGCATAGTGTGTATATGCGCTGTCCCAAACTGTGCATAACAAACAAATGTTACGAGAATATGGCCGCAGACCTGTGCATAACTCTGTGCATGATGTGGATAGATATGCGCATATGCACATGCCCCCCCGCATATACAATGCAATGCATATACAGTCAAACCGCTGCAAAACGTGCAAAAAATGCCCGTAAGTGGGGAAAACAAACAGATATAAGCGCGTTATGTACGGAATATCATATTAAGAACAACAAAAAAAGGCTGTAAATAACCTGTAAAGCCGCAGGTCGGTTTTTTGGACATAGGGGAGGGCATTGCGTTGGAAAAGCAGACAAGGCTCGGGAAGCAGTTTTTTGACTGGATGGGCGTGGTGCTTGCGGTGACCCTGTTCGCGCTTGCGGCGTCCGGCGTATGGCCGCCGCTTTCCGCGGCCGCCGCGGAAGTGCTTCCGGCCAGGACGGACGGCGGCGGGGTGCCGCTTATCATACTCGACGCCGGGCACGGGGGCAAGGACGGGGGCGCTGTCGGCGTGACCGGCGTGCACGAGGCGGGCATCAATCTGGAGGTCGCGAGGCTTGTGGAAAGCGGCCTGAGGGAAGCGGGGTTTGCCGTGGAGATGACGCGCAAGGACGAAGCCGCCTTGGGCGAAAACAAACGGGCGGATATGGAGGCGCGCCGCGAGATCATGCGAAAGGACGGGGTGTGCGCCGTCGTCAGCATCCATATGAACAAGTTCCGGGATACCGCCATCAAAGGCCCCATGGCGTTTTATATGAAGGGGTCCGAGGAGGGGAAGAAGCTCGCCACGCAGGTGATCGCCGGGGTATGCGAAAGCATCGGCCATCCCAAGCGGCCCGCGAACCCCGGGGATTATTTCGTGCTGCGCGAAAGCATCGCCCCCGCCGTCATCATCGAATGCGGGTTTTTGTCCAACGCTTCTGATGAGGATCTGCTGCAGGACCCCGCCCACCAGAAAAAGCTTGCGGCGGGCATCGTTGCGGGGGTGGCGGCCTATTTCGCCAATGCGCCCACGATGCCGCCCGAGATTTCAGAGTGAAGAATGAAGAAGCCCCGCGCCCAATCCGGGCGCGGGGCTTCTTTGATTTACCGATCAGGAAGGGCTTTCCGGCCTTACGCGGCCTTTTCGGTGGAAGCCGAGGTCACGATCGTGATGCGGCCCTGGGGTTTGGCGTAAGACGAGGGGATGGAGCCCTTCAGGTTCTTGGTGATATACGTGATGAGCAGCTGGTTATCCAGCATCACGGAATCCTTGATGAGCTTGTTGTCCATAAACATATTGATGCCGTCGCCGCCGGATTTGAGCATGTAGTTGTGCGAGGCCAGCGTGTAGGTCCTGGCGGCGTCAATGGGTTCGTACGCGCCGGATTTATTGAGTACCTGCACGTCCTTCACGCGGCGGTCGCCCGCGACTTTCAAAAACATCTTGTTGGAATCCACTGCGACGGTGGAGCGAACGGTGGTGTCGATGGTGAATTTGAGGCCGGAGACATGCAGGAACCCGCCGTTTTCCTCCGGGCAGACGCGCGCCGCCATTTCAAGCGCGTCAAGGATTTCCTGGCCGGTAGTTTCCACCACGCACAGGGCGTTGTTGAACGGGAACACATTGATGATATCGCCGTAGGTGATGCTGCCCGCCTTGATATCCGCGCGCAGGCCGCCGCCGTTGACCCAGCCGATATCGGCGTTGCCTATGATGCGGTACGCGTCGGAGGCAAGATCGCCCAGGTTGGTTTGCTCTTTCCGGACAGCGCGCTTGCCGTCCGCGCCATTGGTGGTGAGCAATACGCTGGATTTGGCGACGACCTTCTTGAGAAGGACGTCGTTTTTGGCCTTGATGCCATCCACGTATGCGGCGACGTCGGCATCCTTGGCCGTATAATTCGTTACAAGCTCGCTTGTGACCTTGCCGTTGGATTTGATTACAACTTTGCCGATGGCGGTAAGGCCGGTTCCGGAGGAGGTCAGAACCACCGCCTTTCTATCCTTATCCCGCACGATCTTCTGGGGGATCACGCTGTGGGAGTGGCCGTCGATAAAGGCGGAAAGGCCGGACACGTTTCTGATGATATCCGTGGAGCGCCAGGGCGCGCTCTGCACATCGGTGCCGCAGTGGCCCACGGCGACGACATATTTGGCGCCCGCGGCCTTGGCCGCGTCAATGGATTTCTGAACGGCGCTGTACAGATCCTTGCCGTTGTTGTCCGCGCAGAAGCCGTAGATGTAATTGCCCTTGGAATCCTGGAAATAGGTCGGGGTGGATTTTGAGATCGATTCCGGCGTGGAAATGCCCACATAGGCAACGTTGACGTCGCCGTAGGAAACCATCTTATAGCCCTCAAAAACCGGCTTGCCGGTCTTAAGGTCCATAAAGTTGCTGGAAATATAGCCGGACTTCAGCGTCTTGGCAAGGCTTAAAAAGCGGCTCATGCCATAATCGAATTCATGGTTGCCGGGGACGGCGATATCGTAGCCGACCTTGTTCATGATGTCGATGATATACGAGCCGTTGGAGAGCGTGCCCAAGGTCCCGCCCTGTATGGCGTCGCCGTTGTCTACCAGGGTGACATATTGATGCGTCTTGAGCATGTCCGCTTTATAGGCCGCAACACCGGCGTAGCCTATGCCCGTGTCCACGGCGCAGTGAACGTCGTTTGTGTAGAGTATGACAATATCAGTACTTGCAGGGGGGGCAGCTGCGGCTGCGGATTGCGCGGGAACGAAAAGCGCAAAGGCAAAGACCATGGTAAGCACGAGGGACAGAATCCGTTTTCCTTTCATCATCGACGTAACCTCCTTCAGTATTTGGGACAGACGTGGTTGCGCATAGAAACAGCAGATGCAGCGGCGGAATAACCGCTTATGATTATTATACCATATGCGGCATATGTTGGATAATAATAGCTGGGTGAAATATATATAACGTTTTTGTATGCCTTTGTATAAAAAGCGCGTTTTCCGGCTCCCTAAGCGTTATTGCCGGGCGGCCGGTTTTCGCTTATAATATCATCAGGCGCAGTGTGCGCATTCATTGGGCTTATTTAAGAAAGGGACATGCAGTTGAACATCATGATTGTCGGCGCGGGCGGCATCGGCGGGTACCTTGCGGCCAAGCTTTGCGCCAAGTATGACGGCGTTACGCTCATCGCGCGGGGCGCGCAGCTTGCGGCCATCCGCGCGCGCGGGCTGACGCTGGTGGACGAAGGGGAAAGCTCCACCGTTTTTCCCCTTTGCACGGACGACCCGGCAGAGGCCGGCATACAGGACGCGATATTCCTGTGCACCAAGGGGTACGGCCTGGAGGAAGCGGTAAAGGAGGTCCGGCCGTGCATCGGGCCGGATACGCTGCTGGTCCCGCTGCTCAACGGCGTCAACACCCATAAGCGGGTGCGAAGCTACGCGCAGGCGGGCCTGGCGCTCGACGGCTGCATCTACGTGTTCAGCCGCATCACGGCGCCCGGGGTCATCGAGAAGACGGGGTCCATCATACGCGTGCTTCTGGGGGTGCCGGGGGTACCGGCCCGGGAAATGCCCGCTTCCGTGCACGCGCTCTGCCGCATGCTAAACGTTAGCGGCATAAACGCCAAGGTCCCGGACGACATTATAAAGGAAACCTTTATCAAATGGTCCTTCATCTGCTCCAACGGGCAGGCCACGGCGTACTATAACGTTCCGATCGGCGTTCTTCGGGAAGACCCTAAGATGTGGGCGTTTTTGGTGGGCTTGCTTGACGAGGCGCTGCTGGTGGCGAAAAAAGAGGGCATCGACATTCCCGAAGACCTCAAAGAGCGGCACCTTGCGGCGGTGGGAAAGCTGCCGTATGAGGCGACCTCCTCCTTCGCGCGGGATCTTGCCGAACCGGACAAGCCCACGGAGCTGAACCTGTTTGCGGGCGAGGTCTGCCGCATGGCGGAAATTTACGGCGTTCAGGCACCCTATAACCGCCGGGTGCTCGAACGCTTTTCGGGGCGTATATGAGCGTTTGCGACGAAATCAAGACCCTTCTCCCGGACGCGCCCGCGCGGGACGCCATGCAGATGTCTCCGCTGACGCTGGCGTACATCGGGGATACGGTGTACGACCTGTACGTGCGCACGCTGCTTTTGTTTGAAAGCGACGCTACCGTGCACAAGCTGCACACGCTTGCGTCCAGGAAGGTGCGCGCGGGCGCGCAGGCGGAGGTTTCCGGGCGGCTGCTGCCGCTTTTAAACGAGCAGGAGGCTTCCGTATACCGGCGGGGGCGCAACGCGCACATCGGCACCATACCCAAAAGCGCGTCCATCGGGGAATACCGCGCGGCGACGGGGCTTGAGGCGGTGTTCGGGTACCTGTATGTCAAGGGCGACGACGCGCGCATCCGGGAACTGATGCGTTCTGCGCTTTTGCCGCAGGAGGAAAGCGGGGGCGAATGAGCTTGCGGCCCGCTTTCCTTTTTGGGAGCCGATTACAGAAGTGAAATCTGGCAGACCCCCGCCGCATCAAATATCGGCGGAGGACGCAGCGTTCAAATAAAAGTCACAACCGAGGGGGTATACTTATGATACGATATCAAAAGGACATGCGGGAGGAAACGAAGCCCAACATGCGGGGCGGGGAAGGCTCCGCGCGGCTTGCGCCCCTGTTTGAGGAGCACATTCCGTACCTGCGGCTGCTTTCCTCCATCACGCTGGAGCCGGGATGTTCCATAGGGCGGCACCCGCATGAGGCGGAAGCGGAGATCTTTTATGTGCTCGAAGGGGAGGCGACCGTGCTGGACAACGGCGCGTATGCCGCGCTTTTCCCGGGCGACGCGCACCTGTGCCGCTCCGGGGAAACCCACGAGCTGAAAAACAACGGAACGGCCACCCTGCGCGTTCTCGCGATCATCCCCACATTGGCGGAATAGAAAGGAACGAACGGTATGCCCAAAATGAACGGCCGCGATGACCGCCCCGGCAAAGGAAGACAATCCGGCGGCGGACGGGACGTGCGCCCGGAAGGCCGGAAGGCGGCGGGTGACAAACCCTACGGCAAGAAGCCGTACGGCGACAAGCCTTACGGGGAACGGAAGCCCTACGGGGAACGCCCGGCGGGTGACAAACCCTACGGCAAGAAGCCGTACGGCGACAAGCCCTACGGCGAACGGAAGCCTTATGGGGAACGCCCGGCGGGTGACAAACCCTACGGCAAGAAGCCGTACGGGGACAAGCCATACGGCGAACGGAAGCCCTACGGGGAACGCCCGGCGGGTGACAAACCCTACGGGAAGAAACCGTACGGCGACAAACCCTACGGCGAGCGGAAACCCTACGGCGAACGCCCGGCGGGTGACAAACCCTACGGCAAGAAGCCGTACGGGGACAAGCCCTACGGGGAACGGAAGCCTTACGGCGAGCGCCCGGCGGGTGACAAACCCTACGGCAAGAAGCCGTACGGCGACAAACCCTACGGCGAGCGCAAGCCTTACGGCGAACGCCCGGCGGGTGATAAACCCTACGGCGAGCGCAAGCCCTACGGCGAACGCCCCGCGGGGGACAGACCGTACGCGAAAAAGCCGTACGGCGACAAGCCCTACGGCGAAAAGAAGCCTTACAGGAAGCAATTTGACGAGCGTCCTATAGAAGAAACGGAAGCGCTTGCGCCCGCCGAAAAGCCGCATGTGAAGCGGACCTATGAAAACCGCCCGCGCTATGTTGCACCCGAAGCGCAGGAGGTGTACGAAACCAAGTTCCAGCCGCATGAAGAGGAGCAGACGCTGCCCTACTTCATCATGGGCCGCAACGCCGTGCGCGAGGCCGTCAAAAGCGGCCGCAGCATAGACCGTATCCTCGTCGTTGAGGAGCAGGACGGTTCCTTAAAGGAAATACTCGCTCTGGCGCATGAGCGCAATCTTGTGGTCCGCGTTACCGAGCGCAAGCGCCTCGATGAACTCTGCATGCCCTTCGGTCACGGCGGCAAGCCCGGCAACCACCAGGGCATACTCGCCATGGTGCCGGATATCGAATACTCCACTTTGGAGGATATTCTCGGCGTAGCGAAGGAACGCAACGAACCGCCGTTTTTGCTGCTGCTCGATGAAATCAACGATCCGTACAATCTCGGCTCCATGCTCAGGAGCGCCGCCTGCGCGGGCGTGCACGGCGTGGTGCTCCCCAAGCGCCGCTCCGCCTCCGTCACCGCCGCCGTCGCCAAGGCCAGCGCGGGCGCCGTGGAATACATCAAGGTCGCAAAGGTCGTCAATCTCACCGCCGCCATCACGCAATTAAAAGCCGCGGGCGTATGGATCGCCGGGGCCGAGCCTTCGGGCGAGCCCATGGACAAGGTCGATCTGAGCGGCCCGATCGCCATTGTCATAGGCAACGAGGGCGAGGGCATCTCCCGCCTGGTGCGCGAAAACTGCGACCATCTCGTATCCATTCCCATGCGCGGGCCCATGGAGTCGCTAAACGCCTCCGTCGCCGCCGCTGTGCTGCTCTTTGAAAAGAACCGGCAGGACGGGCTGAAGAAAGAGTAGATTTTATTGAGGGCTCTGCCCTCAAACATCCGCTTAGGGTCGTAACGACCCTAAGAACCCATACTGGGAAGGGATTGCTCAGAGGTCCCTTCAGCCCCCAAATTATTTGTGTTTTTCTCTTTGCATCCCCAATGGAGGACCCATGCTCCCGTTTGAAACCGACAAGGAATTTGCCCCCTATCTGGCCATGACGGACGAGCAGCTTCTTGCCGCTTCCCGCGATGGCGACCGCGTGGCGGAGGACCTGCTGTATGAAAAATACAAGCAGTTCATCCGCATGCGCGCGCGCTCCTACTTTTTGGTGGGCGCGGACCGGGAGGATATCATACAGGAGGGCATGATCGGCCTCTACAAGGCGATACGGGACTACAGCCCCGATAAAAACACGTCCTTCCGCAGCTTTGCGGAGCTTTGCGTCACCCGGCAGATCATCACCGCCATCAAGGCGGCGACCCGGCAGAAGCATATCCCGCTCAACTCCTACGTATCCCTGAACAGGCCGGTCAACAAGGAGGAGCCGGAGCGGACGCTTATAGACGTGCTGGGCGCCGCCCGCGTGGGCGACCCGGAGGAAACGCTCATCAGCCGCGAAACGTATGAAAGCATGGAGGAACAGCTGCTTTCCTCGCTTTCCCCGCTGGAGCGCGCCGTGCTCACGCTGTACCTGGAGGGGCGTTCGTATGTGGAGATCGCGGAGCAGCTGGGCCGGTCATTAAAGGCCATAGACAACGCGCTCCAGCGCGTCAGGCACAAGCTGGAAAAACAGCTTTCCGGCGAGGAGGAAGAAGGCCATGCATGAAGGGCACCGCGAACGCCTGCGCGAGCGCTACTCCAACACCGGGATCGGCGCGTTTACCGAGCATGAGCTTTTAGAGCTGCTGCTTACCTACGCGATACCGCGCCGCAACACCAACGAGCTCGCGCACAGGCTCATCGACCGGTTCGGTTCGCTTGCCGCGGTGCTTTCGGCGGAAGTCGCGGAGCTTACAAATATCGAAGGCATCGGCGAGCGCGCCGCGGTATTCCTGCGCCTGCTGGGGGACAGCGCGGCGTTCCACGCGGAAGCGGCTAATCGGCAGAAGCAGCGCATGCGCATCCTGTCGCCCGCGGACGCCGCGAATTACGCGCTCGATCTCATGCGCAACGAGCGGTACGAAAGCGTGTACGCCGTGAGCCTGGATAACAGCATGCGGCTCTTACACGCGGAACGGCTGACGACGGGCTCGCTCTCTGAAGCGCCGCTCTATCCCCGGCGCGTGGTGGAATCGGCCCTTATGCACCGGGCGGCCGCCATACTGCTTCTGCACAACCACCCCAGCGGGGACCCCACGCCCTCCAGCTCGGACGCCGAGGCCACAAAGGCCGTGCAGAAGGCGCTCAACAGCATCGACATCCGCCTCTACGACCATCTGGTGGTGGGCGAGGGCGGGGTATACAGCTTTTCGCGCGGCGGCATGATACCGGCCGGGCGCGGGTAAGCCTTTATAGCTTTTGGGAAAAGGGGGAACATATTATGGAGTACCGCGCAAGGGCGGCCGAATGGAAGGAACAGGCCGATGAAGCGACAAGGCGCAGGCTTTCCGGCATGACGGAAGCGGAGCTGGAGGAAAGCTTTTATACCGAGCTTGCCTTCGGCACGGCGGGGCTCCGCGGCGTCATAGGCCCCGGCACCAACCGCATGAACGCCTACGTGGTCCGGCGCGCGACGCAGGGGCTTTCGGATTATCTTTGCTCCATATCCGGCGCAAAAGAGCGCGGCGTCGCCATCGCGTACGATTCGCGCCTGTATTCCGATGCATTCGCGCTTGAAACGGCGCTGGTGCTTTGCCAAAACGGCATACGCGCTTATTTGTTTGAGCGGCTGCACGCCGTTCCCCAGCTTTCCTTCGCGGTGCGGCATTACGACTGCATCGCGGGCGTCGTCATCACGGCCAGCCATAACCCGCCCGCCTACAACGGCTACAAGGTGTATTGGGAGCACGGCGGGCAGTTAGGCCCCGTCCAGGCGGACGCGGTGCTGGAAAAAATCAGCCGCGTCGGGTATTTTGAGGCCGTTGCCATGAAGAAAGAGGAGGCGCTTTCAAAAGGCCTCTTGACCATGATCGGCCGCGAGGCGGACGAAGCGTATTACGCCGCCACCGCAACGCTGCTGCTCCAGCCCGGGCTGCTTAAGGCGCACGGCAATGAGCTGAATATCGTATACACGCCGCTGCACGGCTCGGGCAACGTCCCCGTGCGGGAGATATTGAAGCGCGTGGGCGTAACGAACGTGCATGTGGTGGCGGAGCAGGCGGAGCCGGACCCGGATTTCCCCACCGTCACGGCCCCCAACCCGGAGGACCCGAATGCGTTTACGCTGGCCATGAAGCTCGCGAACGAGACGGGCGCGGACTGTATCCTCGCCACCGACCCGGACGCGGACCGCTTAGGCATCGCCGTGCGGGAGAAAAACGGCGCGTTCACGGTTCTCTCCGGCAACCAGATCGGCTGCCTGCTGCTAAACTACATTCTCTCCACGCTGCACGCGCAGGGGAAGCTGCCCGATAACGCGCTCGCGGTGAAATCCATCGTCAGTTCCCGCCTGGCCGACGCCGTCTGCGCGCGCTTTGGCGTTACGATCGTCGACGTGCTGACCGGCTTCCGCTTTATTTCGGAGATCGTGGACGACTGCCAGAAAACGGGGGCGCACACGTTCCTGTTCGGGTTCGAGGAAAGCTACGGCTACCTGGCGGGCGGTTTTTCAAGGGATAAGGACGCCATCTGCGCGGCCATGCTCGCAGCCGAGCTATGTACGGCCTGCGCCGTCAGGCACATGACGTTGAAGGACGCGCTCGACGAGGTATACAGGACCTACGGCTATTATAAAGAGAGCGTGAAGTCCTACACGCTTTCTGGCAAGGCGGGCATGGAGAAGATCGCTTCCGCCATGCAGACGCTCCGGTCCTCCCCGCTGTTCACGCTCGGCACGTTAAAGGTGGAGGCCATAGAGGATTACAAGGCCGGAAAGCGCCAGACGCTCTCGACAGGGGAGCAATCGCCGCTCTCGCTTCCCGCGTCGGACATGATCCGCCTGCTATTGGAGGGCGGGGCGTGGGCGGTCGTCCGCCCGTCCGGCACGGAGCCCAAGCTCAAGCTGTATATCGGCGCGAACGCGCCCACCGGGCCGGAAGCGGACGCGCTTTTGGAGGAACTTCTGAGCGCCGCGGACGAAAAACTGTCCGCCATGCTCGCGTAAGCGGACCCGGCCATACCCAAACCCACCTGAAAGGAGGCGGAAGCGATGCGAAACTTCATACGCCGGGCGGCCATGCTCATGGCGCTGCTGCTCCTTTTTGCGGGCTGCGCAAAGAAGCAGGAGCCGACGGATACGCTC
The DNA here is from genome assembly GCA_035561315.1 of Feifaniaceae bacterium. Classification (GTDB taxonomy): domain Bacteria; phylum Bacillota; class Clostridia; order Christensenellales; family CAG-138; genus JAEYLA01. Next base: position 7,575 of record DATMXR010000042.1, on the reverse strand, counting down.
GAAATCGGCGCGGCCGCCGCAGACGCGCCGCCCGTATCCCCGGATAACGGGCAAGCCCGGCCGGACGAATCTCCCGCTTCTTTTACGGCGAAAGCGGGCGTGGCCGTCGCTGTCACGGACAGCGCGGCCTGGTATTTCCCCGGCACGCTCTACGGCGGCGTCGCCTATCAAAATCAGGGGAGCGAGCCCGTGACGCTTGCGGGCGCTTCTTTTACGTTCTCCTATTCCGGCAAGTCCCAGACGAGCGATTTCACGCCCGTCGCGGCGGAGCAGGATGTCGTGCTGCCGGGGGAATCTGGCTACTGCACGCTCTGGCTGCCGTATGACGACGCGCAGGGCGCGCCGGAAAATCTTACCGTCACGGCCGAGCTTACCGCGGTTGCCGCGGCGCAGTCCCCGCAGCCGCTCGCCGTGGCGGACGCGCGGCTGATACAGAATTATCCCGGGTTTTCTACGCTTTCGGGCAGCCTCAAGAACCCCGGCGCAAAGCCGTGCGGACTGAATATGGTATACGCCGCGTTCTATGGCGAACAAAATAAGCTCCTGGGCGTCTGGTATTTTACCAGGAACGCCGTGCTGCAGCCGGGGGAGGACGCGGCGTTTGTCGTGCATCTGCAGGCGCTTCCGGTCGAGGGGCTTGCGGAACAGACAAAGGAGATCCGTTTCCGCGCGTTCGGCATGTAGGGGGAAGAATAAGGATGGCGCGCGGGGGAGCCGCATTTTAGGGCTTCGTCCGCGCATAAAATGGGAGGAAGATATGGTCATAGTGGGGATATGCGGCATGAGCGGCAGCGGGAAGAGCACGCTTGCAAAACGCATCAGGGACTCGCTTTCGTGCAGCTGCCACATCATCGGGCAGGATTGTTACTACCGGGATCATCCCGATCTCCCGTTCGAGCAGCGGGCGCGCATCAACTATGACGAGCCGGCCGCTTTCGACCATGACGCGCTGTACCAGGACGTGCTGACGCTCGCTTCAAACAGGCCCATCACCACCAAGGGCTACGATTATTCGCAGCACAGGCGTTCGGACCGGGATACGCTTCTGATCGAACCTTCGGATGTGCTGCTATTGGAGGGCATCCATATGTTCCGGGACGAGAGGCTGTGCGCCATGATGTCCTTAAAGGTGTACATGCATGTGGACGTGGACGTCTGCCTGCTCAGGCGCATCCGCCGGGACATCCGGGAGCGGGGAAGGGACATCGACAACATCAGGGAGCAGTACCTTTCCACCGTCAAGCCCATGAACGAGCAGTATATCATGAAATACATCCAGGATGCGGATTTTGCGGTGATGCGCGGCGGCAAGAACGTGCTGGCCATAGACGCGGTCAGCGCGTACTTAACGGCCAAGGTGCTGGCCGAGCGGTTTGACAAGGACGGCGCGCAGAAACAGCCGCAGGCCTGCGCGGATTAAACGGCGCTGCCGGAGCAAGAGGTTTCAATGGAAAAGCCAACCCCCCCACGGCACAAAAAGACGCGGATGCGGAAATATCTCCTGCTGATCACCTATACGGTCGTGCTGCTGATGCTGCTCTACCGTATCGACGGTCTCTGGGCGGCGGCGGGCTCGGTGCTCCATGTGCTCTCGCCCGTATTCGTGGCGGTTGCCGTGGCGTATGTGGTCAACCTCCCCCTGCGCTTTTTCCAGTACAAGGTGTTTCCCAAATGGGAGCGCCACCGCAGGCCGGGCCTGCGGCGCGCGTGGCGCATCGTCAGCATGCTGTGCGCGTACCTTGTGGCGCTTGCGGCTCTCGTGGGCACGGTCGCGCTCATCGTGCCGCGCGTGGTGGAAAGCATCATCATGCTGGCCACGAATTTTTCGGGCTATCTCAACCGCTTCCAGGTATGGTCGGACGGTATACAGTCCGCCCTTGCCATAAACCCGGAGGTCGGCGCGGTGGTAATGAACCTTTGGGAGCAGCTGATCACGTTCATACAGGGGATATTGGGCAAAGCCGTCAGCGGAGCCCTGACATTCACGGTGGGGCTGACTACGGGCGTGTACCAGTTCGCGCTTTCCGTCATGCTCTCCATATTCATGCTCTACAACAAGGATAAGCTCCTGGTACAGGCGCGGCGGCTCTGCGCCGTTGTGTTCGGCCCGAAGACCACGCGCCGCGTAAGCGAGGTGCTGCATATGGCCAACGGCATATTCAGCCGCTTTATCGCGGGCCAGCTTGTGGAGGCGGTGATACTCGGCGTGCTGTGCTTTATCGGCATGACGATATTCAACATGCACTATGCGCTTTTGATCAGCACCATCATCGCCGTGACGGCGCTCATTCCCATACTGGGCCCGCTCATAGGCACGATCCCCTGCGCCGTCATACTGCTTGTGATAGAACCCATGCAGGCCGTGTGGTTCGTGGTATTCATCATTATTTTGCAGCAGCTTGAAAGCAACCTCATTTATCCGCGCGTGGTCGGCAATGCGGTGGGCCTCTCCGGCCTGTGGGTGCTGATGAGCGTGATCGTGGGCGGCGGCCTGTTCGGCATCTGGGGGATGCTGCTGGGGACGCCCGTGATGGCGGTCGTTTACCGGCTCGTCCGCGAATGGGTGCGCACGCGCGAGAACGCGATCGGCCCGCCGGAGGAGCGGCCCTGAAGCGTTGGGGGCGCTGCCCCCGAACCCATACCTGACACGCGCTTAACGAACATTTTATGAATTTTGCCTCCATACATGTTCAGGCCCGGCGCTTTGTGGTACACTACATGCAGAAAAAAACGTATGATAACGCGGCCCGTTTGTAATGCACGGGCCGCAGGACAGGCGAGCGTCGCCTGTATAAAGGGGTGCCTCTCTTGAACCTGAAACGTGTTCCGCTGCTTTTTTTTGTGGTCTTGCTGTGCGCGGCAGGACTTTTTGTCGTATTTAAATTTAGCGGAAGCACGCCCGGCGGCGGGGCGGCCGCGGGCGGAACGGTCCGCATCAACGAGGTCATGACATCCAACAAGGGCGCCGTGCCCGACGAAAACGGCGATTTTCCGGATTGGATCGAGCTTTACAACAGCGCCGGCGTCCCGGCGGATATTTCGGGCTACGGCCTGACGGACGATATGCTGGCCGCCGCCAAGTGGGCGTTCCCCAGCGGTACGGTCATCCCCGCGAACGGCTATCTGGTGGTGTTCTGCTCGGGCAATGCATTGGACGGCCCGCTCCACGCTTCCTTCAAGCTGTCCGCTTCCGATCAGCTGATATTCAGCAACGCCACCGGCCGCCCCATAGACAGCATGGAATTAAAAAGCGCCGCCGCGGGTACCGCGCTGATGCGCGCCGCGGACGGGAGCTGGCAGGAAACGGCGCTTCTTTCCCCCGGCTTCCCGAATACGGAGGAAGGCGCCGCGCAGTACCGGGAAACGCTGCAAGTCAACACGGTGGACAACGGCGTGCGCATCAACGAGTTCATGGCCAGCAACGCGACCACGTTGCCCGGCCCGCAGGGCGATTACCCGGATTGGGTGGAACTATATAACACCACCGGGCAGGAAGCGGATATTTCGGGCTGCGGGCTTTCCGATGAAGAAAACCAGCCCATGAAATGGGTGTTCCCGGAGGGCACCAAAATCCCCGCGAACGGTGTGCTGCTCATTTATTGTTCGGGAAGGGACGGCCTTATTGACGGCGTATTGAACGCCCCGTTTTCCCTGCGCGCCTACGCGGAAAGCGTGGTGTTTTCGGACCGGAAGGGCGGTATAATCGACAGCTTTGCCTATACGGAGCAGCAGGCGGATATCAGCATGGCGCGCGTGCCGGACGGCACGGGGGAATTTCAGCCCATGGCACAGCCCACGCCGGGCTACCCCAATACGGAGGACGGGTTTGCGGCCTTCAACAGCACGAGCGCCCTGCCGACGGGCGCTTTGCTTCTTTCGGAGGTCATGGGCAACAACGCCGGCTCCTATACGGAAAACAATGCCACGCCGGACTGGATCGAGCTTTACAATTCCTCATCCGAGCCTGTCAACCTTTCCGGCTACGCGCTTTCGGACAACCCCAACAACCCGGCGCTCTGGCGGTTCCCGGACGTCACCATCGCGCCCAATAGCTATTATGTGGTGCTTGCGACCGGGAACGACGTGAAGGACACGCAAAAAAAAACGCTGGAGACCAACTTTTCCCTCTCCGCCGCCGGGGACGTGGTGCTGTTATACTCGCCTGAGGGAGAGCTCCTCGACAAGCTCCAGCTTGGTAAGACGGGCGCGGACGTATCCTTAGGCCGCTCAAACGGGAAGCTGCTTTATTACGCCTCCCCCACGCCGGGGGCGGCGAACGGGCAGGGCTCCCTGGGTATTACGGCCGTACCCGCGTTTTCCATGGTGCCCGGCGTATATGAAGGCGCTATCGCGCTGGAGCTTTCCGCCAAGGCCAACGAAACCATTTACTACACCACGGACTCCACGGCCCCCACGCAAAACTCCACCCGATATACGGGGCCCATTCCGCTCGAGCACAACACGGTCGTCCGCGCCGTTTCCGTGCGGGACGGGTACATCACCGGCAGCGCCGCCACGGGCACGTTCCTGTTCACGGGGGACGACGTGAACCACACGCTTCCGATACTTACGCTCGTGACGGACCCGAAGAACCTGTGGGACGAAAAGACGGGCATATACGCCTACGGCGAAAACTACGACCCGGACCTTCCCTATGGCGATGCGCTCCTCAGCTCCAACTTCTATAAGGGCAAAGGGACGGACGGGGAGGAGGCGCAGTCCCAATGGGAGCGCCCGGCGAACTTCGCCGTGTTTGGGGACGACAGGCGGCAGGCGTTTTCACAGGACGTCGCCGTCCGTATCGCGGGGGGGTACGGGCGCGGGCGCGCGCAGAAGGGCTTCAATATCCTCGCCCGCTCGGAATACGGCAATAATACGCTCGATTACGCCTTCTTTGAAAACAGGCCGTATACCTCGTATAAATCCCTTTCGCTGCGCGCGGGCGCGCAGGACCAGAACCGCAGCAAGATACGCGACGAGCTTTCGAGCGGCCTTCTGGAGGGCACGGACGTCAACGTGCTGGTGCAGGCGTACAAGCCCTATGTGATGTATTTAAACGGCGAATACTGGGGCGTTTATTTCATGAAGGAAAAGCGCAGCCGGTTCTTCGTGGCCCAGCATGAAAACACCGAAGACGCGGACAATATGGACATCATGAAGTCAAGCTCGCTCCTTTCGCACGGCAGCAAGGCGGAATGGGCCGCGCTGATGGATTATGTGAACAGCCACGATCTTTCCAGCCGCGAACATTATCGGTACGTCGCGGACCGCATGGACGTAGAAAGCTTTATGGATTACATGATCTGCGAGCTGTACGTGGCGAACACGGATTACGCGAACATCCAGTACTACAAGCTGCCCGGCGGCAAATGGAAGTGGATCTATTACGATTTCTGCTGGGGCTGGAACAATTACAACCATACGACGGTCACCAACCGCCGCGGGAGCGTGCCCGCGGCCTCCGGCCTGTTCAACGCGCTTTTAAAGAACGCGGATTGGAAGGACGCGTTCTGCCGGAGGTTTGCACAAATCATGGACACCGTTTACGCGCCGGACCGCGTGATCGCATTGATCGACGAGCTGGCCGCCACGGTGGATGGCGAAATCGCCCGCGAGCGGGAAAAATTCAACGGCGCGACGTTTCGGGACATGCCGCAGCACGATGAAAATTTGGGCAGCTATAAATCCTTCCAAAGCAATATCGCGTACCTGAAGGAGTTCGCGCAGAAGCGCCCCGACGTCATCAAGGCGCAGCTGCAGCAGGAGCTTGGCCTTTCGGACGCGTACATGAAGGAGGTGTTCTCTTGAGCGCATCCTTCCGCCATGAGTTGAAATATTTCATCAGCCTTGCGGAATATGAGCTTTTAAGCCGCAAGCTTGCGCTGACGCTGGACCGTGACAAACACGCGCAGAAAACGGGCAAGTATTTTATCCGCAGCCTGTATTTTGACGATTATATGGATTCCGCCATGCAGGACAAGCTGGACGGGACCGATCACCGGGACAAATTCCGCATCCGCATTTATAATCTGAAGGATACGGACATCAAGCTGGAGCGCAAGCACAAGGAGGGCCAGTTCATTCAAAAGAACTCCATCCCGCTCACCCGGCAGGAATGCGAAGCGCTCATACAGGGGAACTGCGCGTTTCTTTTGGGGCGGCGCGAGCCCTTTGCCCACGAGATGTACGCGGCGTTCCGCACGCGGCTTTTAAAACCCCGCGTAATCGTGGACTATGACCGAGAGCCGTACGTGTTCCCGGTGGAGGACGTGCGCGTGACGTTCGACAGGAACATCCGCACCGGGTACCGCTCCATCGCCCTGTTCGACAAGGAACTGCCCACGTACCCCGTGATAGAGGGATACGGCATGGTGATGGAGGTCAAGTTTAACCGGTACCTGCCCGCGTATATCCGTACCCTGCTGCAGCCGCTCGAAAACGCACAGCGCAGCGCGATCAGCAAATACTGCCTGTGCCGGAAATATGAATAGGAGGAACCCTGCCCATGCCTACCACTGAAGCCGTTGAAAAAGCGTTCGATATCCGATCGATGTTCACAAGCTCCCTGCCGCCGATGCAAATTCTGGTGACGATGCTCGCGGCGTTCGCGATCGGCTTGTTCATATTTTTTATTTACAGAAAAACATTCGGCAGCGTGCTGTATTCGCGCACGTTCAACCTGAGCCTGATCATGCTCACGATGGTATCGAGCCTGGTCATCATGCTGCTCTCCATCAACGTCGCGTTCAGCCTGGGCATGGTGGGCGCGCTGTCCATCATCCGTTTCCGCACGGCGGTCAAGGACCCCATGGACACCACGTTCATGTTCTGGGCGGTGGGCGAGGGGATCGCTTTGGGCGCGCAGTTTCTGGACGTGGCGGTGATCGGCGCCGTAATCATAGGCGTCATCATGGTGCTGCTTACCGTGTTCAAGGTGCGCGGCAGCATGCCGTACCTGCTTATTCTGCACTTCCATGAGGCGGCGAACGCGCCCGTCAAAAACATGCTCAAGCAGCTGCCCCGCGTGCGCGTCCGCTCCAGGACCGTGCAGCGCGACGGCGTGGAGCTTACGCTCGAGGTCCGTTTGCGGGATGAGGAAACCGCGATCGTGGACAAGTTCCTGCGCGTGGAGGGCGTATACGACGCCACTTTGATCGCGCACCAGGGGGATTTTGTTTCCTGACGAAGGGGGAGATCAGGCAAATTAGCGGATACACGAAAGCGCCGGGCGGCTGCCCGGCGCTTTAGATCATCCCCATTTAGGGGCATATGCGCTCACTGGAGAGTATCGCAAATACGAAAGCCTCCCTTTCACAAGGGAGGCAAATTGTTGATAATCCTAAAGCGCCGGGCGGCTGCCCGGCGCTCAGTCTATCTGTCTGGTGATTTGATCAGGGGTAACGGCATTTCCTTTATTGAGCGGATAAAATGTAGGGCGCGCCGTCCTCTGTCAAGCCGATCCGAACCCTGCCTGATAAAACGCGGGACGCCGAGGGCGGCGTCTCCTACAAACAATTATATAAACATATATAATTGCATAATGAATATGTAATGCTGCCGCCCTGCGGTTTGATC
>DATMXR010000041.1:0-5718 GCA_035561315.1 Feifaniaceae bacterium | reverse complement strand
CCTTTTAATTGGAGGTGAAAACATTGGGGATGACAAGCTTTTTTCGCCGGTTGTTCGGCAAAAAGGCGGATGAGGCTGTTTCGGCGCCGGCTGCCGCTTCTTCGGTGCGGCAGCCCGAGCCGCTTTTAGACAGGCCGCAGTTTGTCGCGGCGGTCGCCTCCGCGATCGCCATGGAAATGGGCACGGAGCCTGGCGGCCTTCGGATCCATTCCATACGGCGCGTAAACGCTCCCGTTCCCGGCCGGGGCGCGTTTGTCGCGGCGGTTTCCGCGGCTGTGGCCATGGAAATGGGTACGGACGTAAGCGGACTCCGGATCCATTCCATACGCCCCGTGGCGCCGCGCGCCTTGAACCGGGGCGAATTCACGGCGGCTGTCGCCGCGGCGCTGGCGGAGCAGATGGGCACGGACGTAAGCGGACTCCGGATCCACTCCATACGCCGGGTTTCTTAGAGTTTCATAACGCAACCGTCAACAGACGTAAAGTGAAAGCAGGAGGAATAACGATGCGTAAGTTTCTTGTGAATGTAAACGGCACTTCCTACGAGGTAGCGGTAGAAGAGATTTCCGGCGCAGCCGCTCCCGCGGCTCCCGCGGCCGTATCCAACTTCGCGGCGCCCGCTCCCGCAGCGGCCCCCGCTCCCGCGCCGGTCGCAGCCGCGGCGGGGCAGACGAGCGTAACCGCGCCCATGCCCGGTACCATACTTTCCGTGAGCGTGAAGCCCGGCCAGGCCGTCAAGCGCAACCAGGTGCTCATGATACTCGAAGCCATGAAAATGGAAAACGAGATCGTCGCCCCCGCGGACGGCGTCGTCGTGGGAGTCAACGTGGCGGGCGGCCAGTCCGTGAACACCGGCGAACCGCTCTGCGTCATCGGCTGAAAAAACGGGTAAGAACAGAATAAGGCGCAATAAGGCGTAGCGCCGCGTTTAGAGCCGCGCCGCCTGCCTTACCGCTGCGGCGCACAGGCCGCAATCCATGTGAAAGGAGGAACCCACGATTGGCTAAAAAGTTATTGATCACCGATACCATACTGCGCGACGCGCACCAGTCCCAGGCCGCGACCCGCATGCGTACGGAAGACATGCTTCCCGCGTGCGAAATACTCGACAGCGTAGGGTATTGGTCTTTGGAGTGCTGGGGCGGCGCGACGTTTGACAGCTGCCTCCGTTTCCTCAACGAGGACCCCTGGGAGCGTTTGAGGAAGCTCAAGAAAGCGCTGCCCAACACGAAGCTGCAAATGCTGTTCCGCGGCCAGAACATACTGGGCTACAAGCATTACGCGGACGACGTGGTGGAGCAGTTCTGCAAAAAGGCAATCGAAAACGGCATCGACGTCGTGCGTATATTCGACGCGCTCAACGATACCAGGAACTTAGAGGCCGCCATCAAATACACCAAGAAGTACGGCGGCATCTGCGAGCCCGCCATCAGCTACACCATAAGCCCCGTCCACAACGAGGATTATTTCGTGAAGCTCGCCAAGGAGCTTGTGCAGATGGGCGCGGACGTCATATGCATCAAGGATATGGCGAACCTGCTGCTGCCGTATGACGCGTATTCGCTCGTCAAGCGTTTAAAATCCGAGGTGAGCGTTCCCATCCACCTGCATACCCACAACACCACCGGCACGGGCGATATGACATACCTCATGGCCGTGCAGGCGGGCGTGGATATCGTGGACTGCGCGCTTTCCCCCATGGGCAACGGTACCGCGCAGCCCGCGACGGAGCCGCTCGTCGCCACCCTCAGGGGCACGGAATACGATACGGGGCTTGATCTTAACAAGCTCGCGAAGGCCGCGACCCATTTCCGGGGCGTGGCGGAAAAGCTCAAGAAAGAGGGCAGCCTCGATCCCAAGGTATTGAGCGTGGACGTCAATACGCTTCTGTACCAGGTGCCCGGCGGCATGCTAAGTAACCTCATTTCCCAGCTCAAGCAGGCGAACGCGGAGGATAAGTATTACCAGGTGCTCGAAGAGATCCCCCGCGTGCGCGAGGATTTCGGCTACCCGCCGCTTGTTACGCCCACCAGCCAGATCGTAGGCTCGCAGGCGGTGCTCAACGTCATATCCGGCGAGCGCTACAAGACGTTCTCCAAGGAGTCTAAGGCGCTCCTGCACGGCGAATACGGCATGCTCCCCGGCAAGGTCAACGAGGAAGTCAGGCGCAAGGCGATCGGGGACGAGGAAGTCATCACCTGCCGCCCGGCCGATCTTTTAAAGCCCGAGCTTGACAATTACCGCGAGGAGATCAAGGATGTCATGGAGCAGGAAGAGGACGTATTGAGTTACGCGCTGTTCCCGCAGGTCGCCCTGAAGTTCTTTGAAGCGCGCAAGGCCGCAAAATCCGGCTCCCCTGCGGCTCCCGCAGCGGCCCCCGCCCCTGCGGCGGCTCCTGTTGCGGCGGTTCCCGCGCCAAAGGCGCCGGAGGGCGTGACGGTGCTTTATGTGGAGGATCTTACGGCTTAAACCTATATGTATAGACGGTAAGGCGGGGGTTCCCCGCCTTACTTTGTCGAAAAAGTACCTTGCGGCACTTTTTCGACTATCACAGGAACAGCCTGTGCCTACGGCACGGGCGGCTGTTCCTGCAAGGAAAGCCTTGCGCTGCAAGGCCTTCCGCCGCCACCGCACATGCCGCTGGCAGCGGTTCTTAAGCCTCCGGGAGCTGCGGCCCCCGGCCCCAAGGGATTTTTCGTCAGACTGAGGCGGGGGATTTTTCGTCAGACTGAGGCGAGGGCTCCCCGCCTTACTGTTTTAAGAAGCGGTTTTCTGTTGAGGGCGGGTCTTTACCTGCGGGAAATCCACTGCAAACGGGATGCGCGGTATCATTCCGCCATGGAGGTTAAGGAATTCTTCAGGTTTGCTTGTGTGAAATCCATATGGCTGTTTTGGCGGCTTTGCGGTATACTATTGCAGGAAGGCAATTTCCCGTCGCTCCCCTTAGCGGGGAGCGGGAATTGAAATGGTAGGTAAAACATGAGGCATATCCCGAACATACTATCCGGGCTGCGCATCGGCATGGTGGGCGTATTTGTATACTTTTTCCAGAACGAAAAATATTATGCCGCCCTGGGTACCTATGTGCTTGCCGTGCTGACGGATACGCTGGACGGTTACCTTGCCCGCCACAACAACTGGATCACGGACGTCGGCAAAGTGCTCGACCCTCTGGCGGACAAGCTGATGCTTATCGCCGCGCTCATCTGTTTCTGCGTCAACGGCTGGGTGCCCGTCTGGCTGGTGGCGGTCGTGGTGGCCAAGGAACTCATTATGATCGTCGGCGGCGCGCTGCTCTGGAAAAAGGAAGTCGTCGTCTATGCGGATTGGTTCGGAAAGTTCGCGACGGGTTTTTTTAACGCGGGCGTGGTCGCCACGCTCGTTAAGCGTTTCTGGCCCTGGATCGGGTTCTGGAACATCGTGCTTTTGTCCGTCGCTATGGTGCTGGGCATCATCGCGCTTGTCCATTACGCCCAGAAGAACGTGTTCAACAAAAAACGGATTTCGGGCGGAGCTTCCGGCGAAGGCGCAAACTCCGCAAAAAACGCGGAATAGACTTAAAGCAAAGCGCTCCGGCGCAGCGGCGCAAAAAGCCGCCGGATGGGGTAAGTTTTTCATTGACAAACCATACGGCAGTCGATAAAATAAACGATGGTTGACTTTGGAGGAAGACCTTATGGAGCTTTCGGTCGCGGCGGCGTTAAAGCAGCCGGGCGAGATTTTTTCCGAGACCAGGAGCGAGACGGTACCGCCCCAGCAGTTTGGCGGCAACACGCTCACGTTTCCGGAGCCGGTGGAAATCAGCTTCACCTACCTGTTCGACGGCGAGTCCATCGCCCTGAACGGGAGCATGGCGGCAAAGCTGTCCTCCAGATGCGCCCGCTGTGACGAGCCTTTTATACAAACGCTTACGATCCCCTTGCGGGAACGTTTTGTGAAGGGCCCGCCCGGGGAAGACGAGGAAAGCTACACGTTCGCGGGCGAAGCGTTGAATATCGCCCCGATGGTGATGGACAATCTTTTCCTGAACGTGCCGATATCAGGCGTGTGCAGCGAAGATTGCAAAGGCTTGTGCCCCGTCTGCGGATGTAACTTGAATACGGCGCAGTGCGCCTGCATACGCGAGCCGGAGGAGGAAAACCCCTCCCCGCTTGCGGCGCTAGGCTCGCTGTTTGACGATGGTAAGGAGGTGTAATCATGGCGGTCCCCAAGAGAAGAACTTCTAAGGCCAGGCGGGATTCCCGCAGGTCCAGCCACTGGAAGCTGTCCATGCCCGGTATCGTGGCGTGCCCCCAGTGCCATAAGCTAAAGCTTGCGCACAGGGTATGCAAGCACTGCGGCTTTTACGACGGCAAGCAGGTCATCAATCAGGATGCGGATAAGAAGACCCAGGCTTGACGCCGTTTGCGGCTTTTTGAAGAAGGCGGACACGGGCCTTTTTAGGGCGTACCAATCGGAATATGGCGTATAGCGCCTGACGAAAAAAGGCAGAGACATTCGTTTTCTGTCTTTTTGTCGTTTTACCCGGCGATCCGGCAGTCCATTGAATAAAAGCGGGGAAGGCTTTTATGCTTTGGAGGGACGACAGAACAAGGGGGAATAAATATGAAAATAGCGGTTGACGTATTCGGCGGCGACCATGCGCCGCAGGCGGTGCTGGACGGATGCATGCTTGCGCTTTTAGAGCAGCCGGACATCGAGCTGATACTCGTGGGCAAGGAGGACGTCATACGGGCGTACCTGGACGCGCATGTTTACGACGCAAAGCGCGTTGCGGTAAAGCACGCGCCGGACTATATCTCGAGCCACGAGCAGCCGACCTACGCCATCAAGCATAAACCCGAGTCCTCCCTCGTGAAAACGCTCAAATGCGTGGCGGACGGGGAGGCGGGGGCCATGGTTTCCGCAGGCAGCACGGGGGCGCTTTTAGCCGGGGCCACGCTCGTCGTGCGGCGCTTGAAGGGCATCAGGCGGCCCGGCCTTGCGCCCATACTGCCCACCCGGAACGGCTGCGTGCTCTTGATCGACTGCGGCGCGAACGCGGACTGCAAGCCCTCGTACCTGCAGCAGTTCGCGATCATGGGCACGGCTTATATGAAGAACGTCATGGGCGTTCCCAATCCGCGCGTGGGCCTTCTCAACAACGGCGCCGAGGCGGAAAAGGGCAACGAGCTGACGAAGGCGGCCTACCCGCTGCTAAAAAATATGCCCATCAACTTCACGGGCAACTGCGAGGGCCGGGATGTGGTCTCCGGCGACTTTGACGTGGTGGTGAGCGACGGGTTCTCGGGCAACATCGTGCTCAAGAACACCGAAGGCGTGGCGGCGCTGATGTCCAAGATGCTCAAGGACGAGCTGATGGCGGATACGCGCTCCAAGCTTGGCGCGGCGCTCGCAAAGAATGCCCTAAAGCGTCTCAAGGCGCGTATGGACTATACGGAATACGGCGGCGCGCCGCTTCTTGGCATCAACGGCGGCATTATAAAGGCGCACGGAAGCTCCAACGCCAAAGCGTTTTCCGCCGCCTTGCGCCAGGCGGCCGCCTATTTGAACGGCAACGTCACGGAGGCCATCTCCGCCGCCGTGGCGGACATGGAGTTTGAGGAATAATTGGATTCCGTTTTGCCAATTCGGCTTTCGCTTAAACAATGCGCCGGGCCGTAGCACCGGGGCCGCCCGGAATTAAGGCAAGGATTTGGCATTGACAGAACCGTCCCC
>DATMXR010000040.1:0-13025 GCA_035561315.1 Feifaniaceae bacterium | reverse complement strand
TGATATTTGTGGCGCTGATAGTATGCCCGTTGCGGATATGGATGCGGCCGTGACCGAAGCCCTGCTTCAGGAGCTTGAAGGCACGCTCGTTCTCTGCCTGACGCCCGCGGGCGCAGCGCGTTTACGCGATATCCTGGAGGCGAACGGGCTGACGGAACTTGTGGACGTTTCTTTTCACAGGCTCCCGAAAGACCGGGGCACCGGCAACGCCGTTTTGCTGGCGCCGTATCTCACAGGCGAACCGTTCGTGCATCCGCGCGTATTCGTATTTGACGGCCGCGCGGAATACGCGCCCGCGCTCAAATTCCCGGGCGGCGCGTATGTGCCCAATGTGCAGTCCGGGGATACGCTGCTCGCGCCGCTTTCGCTTTCCCGTACGGAAATGGCTTACCTGTACCGGGTATTCCTTTCCCGGTTAAAGCTCGGCGCAACGCCCCGCCCGGAGCTTACGGCACTTCCGGCGCAGGGCCGGGAAACCGCCATGATGGCGTTGCTGGTGTTTATAGAGCTTGGCTTTTTTCAATGGAGCGCCAAGGACGATACCGTATCCGCATCCCCGGGGGCGGCGCCGCGCAGCCTGTTTGAAAGCAGCCTGTATTCCGCGGCGAATACCGGCTGACCCGGAGGCAATTGAGGAGGGACCAGTATGGATTTAAAATCGTATATCCGCAATATCCCCGATTTTCCCAAGGAAGGCATCCTGTTCCGGGATATCACGACGCTCCTCAAGGATAAGGATGCTTACCGCGATCTGGTGGACAGCATCGTAAAATCGCTCGAGGGCAAAGAGGTCGATCTTGTGATCGGCCCCGAGGCGCGCGGCTTTGTCATAGGTTCCGCCGTCGCTTACGCAATAGGCGCGGGCTTTATCGTGGCGCGCAAGCCCGGCAAGCTGCCCGCCAGGACCAACCGCTATTCCTATGGCCTGGAGTACGGCACGGACGTATTGGAGGTGCATGAGGACGCCATAAAGCCGGGGCAGAAAATCGTGATCGTGGACGATCTCTTAGCCACCGGCGGCACGGCGCTCGCTACGATCCGCCTGGCCGAACAGGCGGGCGGGGAGGTCGTGGGGGCGCGCTTTGCCATTGAGCTTACGGACCTTAGCGGCCGCGAACTGCTCAGGGATTATGACGTTTGCGCCGTGATGGAGTTTTAATCTGCTTTAGGCAACAATAAATCAACGGCGCCGCCGTTGATTTATGCTTTTTGTATCGAATAATCTGTTTGATTTCCGGGAGTTTTGACGGAAAGGAGGGGAGCGTATGGAACAGCCCGCGGCAGGATTTTGCGTCAGAAAAGAATATATGCAGCCGCATGTGGACCTGCTTTACGACGTCTGCAAAAAGACGTTTACGCCCGAGCAGCTCAACCTGCTGCAAAAGGCGATTGACTTTGCAAAAGACGTCCATAGGGATCAGCGCCGGGAATCCGGCGAGCCGTACTATATGCACCCCGAAGCCGTCGCCATCATGCTCTATGAAATGGGCATGGACTACGCCACAGTCATCGCGGGCCTGCTGCATGACGTCATAGAGGACGGCAAGGACGTCACGGTGGAAAAGGTTTCCCTGCTGTTCGGGGATGAGATCGCTACCATGGTGGACGGCGTCACAAAGCTGACCAAGTCCGGCGAGCAGGATTTTATTACAAAGCAGGAACAGCAGGCGGAAAATTTAAGGAAGCTGTTCCTCGCCATGGCCAACAACGTGCGCGTGGTCATCATCAAGCTGGCGGACCGCCTGCACAACATGCGCACGCTCGAATACTGCGATACCGGAAAGCGCGCGAGAAAGGCGAAAGAAACGCTGGAGGTCTACGCGCCGCTTGCGCACCGCTTCGGCATGGGCGCGATCAAGGGCGAGCTCGAGGACCTTTCTTTCATGCACCTGATGCCGGACGAGTACGAGCAGCTGCGCGCGGCGATCGAGCCGCGCCAAACGGAGCGCATGGAGCTTTTACAGAGCGCCGTGGATACCATCAAGGAGCATTTGGACGCGGCGAATATCCATGCGGAAATCAACGGCAGGCCGAAGCATCTTTACAGCGTCTACCGCAAGATGACCAAGCAAAACAGGCCTCTCGACGAAATTTATGACCTGATCGCCATCCGCATCATCGTGGAAACGGTAAACGACTGTTACGCGACGCTGGGGGTCATCCATTCCGTATGGAAGCCTATGCCGGGGCGCTTCAAGGATTATATCGCCATGCCCAAGACCAACATGTACCGCTCGCTGCACACCACGCTGTTCGGGGACCACGGCCTGCCGTTCGAGGTGCAGATACGGACCTACGAAATGCACCGCACGGCGGAATACGGTATCGCGGCGCACTGGATGTACAAGGAGGGCCGCGGCGGACAGGACGACCTGGACGGCAAAATGACATGGCTGCGGCAGGCGCTGGAGCTTGAAAACGACACCGACAGCGCGCGGGATTTCGTGGACGGCGTGATGAAGGATTTCTTCAGCGAGTACGTGTTCGTGCTGACGCCGCGCGGAGAAATACTGGACCTCCCCACCGGCTCCACGCCGCTTGATTTTGCCTACCGCATCCATACGAACGTGGGGCACCATTGCCAGCACGCCAAGGTGAACGGCAGCATGGTGCGCCTTGATTACAAGCTTAAAACCAACGACGTGGTGGAGATCGTCACCTCCGCCAACCAGCCCGGCCCCAGCCGGGATTGGCTGCATATCGTCAAGACCCAGCAGGCGAAGTCCAAGATCCGGCAATGGTTCAAAAAGGCCAACCGGGAAGAAAACGTGCAAAAAGGCCGTGAAATGCTCGAAGGCGCCGCCAAGCGCCACGGGCAGCAGCTTTCCCTGCTCACAAAGCCCGAGTTTTACGCGGACCTTTTAAAAAAGCTCAACATGAGCAGCATGGACGACGTCTACAACGCCATAGGCTACGGCGGCATTTCCACCGGCCAGGTATTGCACCGCCTGATGGAGAAGCAGCGCAAGCAGGCGCAGGAAGAGGAAATGCTCCAGCGCATGCGCGCCATAGAGGAAAGCGGCGGCCTCCAGCAGCGTCCCGTGGAGCGCAAGCCCTCCAGCATGCACGGCGTGATCGTGCACGGGGAGCCCAACATGATGGTGCGCTTCGCGCACTGCTGCAGCCCCGTTCCGGGGGACGATATCATCGGCTATATCACGCGCGGGCGCGGCGTTTCCATACACCGCAAGGACTGCCCCAACGCGAGGGAGCTTGTGGGGGAGGAAGGCCGCATCATTCCCGTGGAATGGGCGGTCGACGAAAAATCCAGCTATACGGCGAACATCAACCTCACCGCGGGCGACAGGCCTGGTATCTTGATGGACGTTTCCCAGGTGCTTTTGAGCATGAGCGTCAACATCAAGACTATCAACGCGAAAACGGACAAGAACGGCATGGTGTATGTGCAGATGTCCTTTGATATCACCAACACCTCGCAGCTCAACAACATCATAAAGAATCTCAGGAAGATCAAGGCGGTTACGGAAGTATACCGTTCCGGCAATTAAAACGGAGTTCTAGGAGGAACCATGCGTGCGGTCGTACAGCGCGTTAAACGCGCAAGCGTAACAGTGGAAGGAAACGTGACGGGCAGCATTCAAAACGGGCTGCTCGTGTTTTTAGGCATCGAAGAGGCGGATACGAGCGAGGACGCAAAATATATCTGCGACAAGGTCATAAATCTTCGCATATTTGAGGACGGGCAGGGCAAATTGAACCGTTCTGTACTCGACGAGGGCGGGAGCGTGCTGCTTGTTTCCCAGTTTACGCTCTGCGGGGACGCGCGCAACGGCCGCAGGCCCAGCTTCAGCAAGGCGGCGCGTCCGGAAAACGCCCTGCCGCTGTATGAAGAGGCCGTCCGCCTGCTCGAAGAGTCGGTTCCTGTGGAAACGGGGGAGTTTCAGGCCATGATGGAAGTCTCTTTGGTGAACGACGGGCCCGTTACCATACTGCTCGAAAGCAAGAGGCTGTTCTGATGCATATTGAAACCATAGTGTGCGGACCCCTGGACGTCAACTGTTATGTGCTGTGGGAGGATAACGGCTCCTGCGCCCTCATAGACCCCGCGGCGGAAGAGCCGGTGTTTCATTATATAGACGCCCAGCGGCTCAACTGCACGCATGTTCTTCTGACCCACGGGCATTTTGACCATATCGGCGGCGTCGCGGGCATCAAGGAAAAAACGGGCGCGCTTGTGTGCATCCACCGGGAGGACGCCAAAATGCTGACAAGCGATTTTGAAAGCCTCGGCGCGACGATGGGCTTTCGCAATATGCCGGTCCAACCCGACCTGCTGCTTGAGGACGGGGATATCATAGAAGCCGCGGGAACAACGCTCCGGGTCATCCATACGCCCGGCCATACGCGGGGCGGCGTCTGCTATTTGGAGGAACAGGACCGCGTGCTGTTCACGGGGGACACCATATTCCGGCTCGGCGCGGGAAGGGCGGATTTCCCCGGCTCGGACGAAAAGGATCTGTACCGCTCCATCGTAAACAAGCTTTTTACGCTCGGCGGGGATTATACGCTCTATCCCGGCCACAACCGTATTACCACAATGGACGTCGAGCGCGAGCGCAATACGTTTATCCGCCATTACAGGGGGTTCGGGTGGTAACGCTTCATACCAACAGGGAAGAATACTGGAACGACCTGTGCGAAATCCTCCGCGCATACCTCGGCATGGTGGAAATTGAAGCCGTTCCCGCTTGGGAGGACGCAAAAGGGTACGCGTTATCCGTCATACTCTCTAAGGAAGGCGCGTATCAGGCGGTTGCGCAGGGCCAAAAAGACGGCGTTTCTTTCACCGCTTCCATTCCGGTAAAGGCAAATTCAAATGACCCGCCGCTTCTCATAAAGCGGCAGGAAAAGCGCGCCATGAAGATTGCGCTGTTTCGCGCGCTGCGGGAGCTGGAACCGGACGTCCCGCTGCCGTGGGGGTCTTTGACCGGCATCCGCCCCACCAAGCTGCTGCGCGAATTAACAGAAGACTTCGGCGAGCAAGAAGCGCTGCGCATATTCTCCGAAGAATTTGACGTCATGCCGCAAAAGGCCGCGCTCGCCGCCAAAACCACGGAGGTGCAGCGGCCGATTTTAAAAAGCGTGCGGCCTGACTCCGTCAGCCTGTATATCGGCGTTCCGTATTGCAGGACGCGCTGCATGTATTGCTCGTTTCCTTCCGTGGTATCGGGGGACAGGGGCGTGCCGGACGCGTATTTTGACGCGCTGCTCCAGGAAATTTCCCTGAGCGCCGCCATCATAAAGGACGCGGGATTCCATGTGCGCAGCACGTATGTCGGCGGCGGCACGCCCACCGTGCTTTCGGCCGATCAGCTGACAAGGCTCCTGGAGCATACCGGCAATTGCTACGGCGGCTTCGGCATGGAGCTGACCGTGGAGGCCGGGCGGCCGGATTCGCTGAACGAGGAAAAGCTCCGTGCGCTCCATGCTGCGGGCGCGGGCCGCATTTCATTGAACCCACAAACCATGCAGCCTGAAACGCTCAAGCGGATCGGGCGGGAGCACACGCCGGAAGAGCTTATCGCCATATACCGTCTGGCGCGGGAGATCGGCTTTCAAAGCATCAATATGGACGTCATCGCGGGCCTTCCGGGGGAGGGCGCTTCGGAATTTCTTGATACGCTCCAACAGATCGAAGCGCTCGGGCCCGACAACCTTACGGTGCATACGCTTGCCATCAAGCGTTCCTCGCGCCTGAAGGAACGGATAGAAGCCTATCCGCTGCCCGGCGCCGCGGAGGCGGAGCGCATGGTGGAGTTTGGCATGGAATATGCGCAGAGTATGGGTATGCGGCCCTATTACATGTACCGCCAGAAGTATATGCGCGGCAATCTCGAGAACGTGGGCTACGCCGTTCCCGGCAGGGAGTGCGTCTACAACGTGGATATGATGGAGGAAGCCGTCAGCGTCATGGCGCACGGCGCGGGGTCCATGACCAAGCGCGTATTCGCGGGGCGGGATCTGCGGGTGGAACGCCTGCCCGCGCCCAAGGATATCGTGACATACCTCAATAAACTCTCGGCTTTTATGGAAAATAAGAAAGCGCTGTTTTGCGGGTAAAATCGCTCCCATGGTTGACAGCGGGCCGTTTTGCGCGCTATACTTGAAAAAATCAATAGATTGCGTTGAAAAAGAGGAGTACGTTATTCCGGCAGCAGAGAGGCGGCTTCACCGGCTGAAAGGGCCGCCGGCACAGGGAAAAACGGAAGGTCGCTTTGGAGCATCCGGGGTGAACGGTTTTTAGCCCCGGCGCGTGCGCGGCGTTATTGCGTGAGAGTGGGGCGTCTTTCTTTCAAAAAGATGCTCAACAAAGGTGGTACCGCGGGTGTTCTTCGTCCTTTGAGAGGAAGAACGCTTTTTTTATGCGGAAAAAAGCTTTGGGGAGGAAACCATATGGAAATGAACAAGACATACGACCACAGCGCGGTGGAAAACCGCCTGTATGAGGTTTGGGAAAAGAACGGGTATTTCCATGCCGAGCCCAATACGGGAAAGCCGCCCTATACCATCGTGATCCCGCCGCCCAATATCACGGGGCAGCTCCATATGGGTCACGCGCTCGACGAGACCTATCAGGATGTGCTCGTGCGCTACAAGCGCATGAGCGGCTTTGAAACGCTGTGGCTGCCCGGCACGGACCATGCGTCCATTGCCACCGAGGTCAAGATCGTGGAGCAGATGGCCAGGGAAGGGCTCACCAAGAAAGACATCGGCCGCGAAGCGTTTTTAAAGCGCGCCTGGGAATGGCGGCGCGAATACGGCGGGCGCATCGTCAACCAGTTGAAAAAGCTCGGCTCCTCCTGCGATTGGGAGCGCGAACGCTTCACCATGGACAAGGGCTGCAGCAGAGCCGTCACCAAGGTGTTCGTGGACCTCTACAACAAGGGGCTCATCTACCGGGGCGACCGCATCATCAACTGGTGCCCGGACTGCAGGACGGCGCTTTCGGACGCCGAGGTGGAATACGAGGAGCAGAACAGCTTCCTCTGGCATGTCCGTTACGACGCGCCGGACAAGAGCTATTACATCACCGTAGCCACCACGCGCCCCGAAACGATATTGGGCGATACCGCCATCGCCGTGCACCCGGAGGATGAACGCTATGCCGCGATCGTGGGCAAAAACGTCCTTATCCCGGTGCTGGGGCGCGAGATTCCCATCGTCGCCGACGCGTATGTGGAAAAGGAATTCGGCACCGGCGCCGTGAAGATCACGCCCGCGCACGACCCGAACGATTTTGAGGTGGGCGTACGCTCTAAGCTGCCCGTCATGCGCGTATTCACGGACGACGGCCATATCAACGAGCTTGGCGGCGCGTACGAAGGCCTGACGCTTCTGGAGTGCCGGAAACGGTTCGTGGCGGATCTGGAGGCCGCGGGCGCCTTGGTCAAAGTGGAGCCCTATTCCCACAACGTGGGCACCTGCTACCGCTGCCACAATACGGTGGAGCCGCTTGTGAGCAAGCAGTGGTTTGTGGATATGAAGCCGCTTGCCGCCCCCGCGATCGAGGCCGTGCGCTCAGGCTCCATCAAGTTCGTGCCCGAGCGGTTCGACAAGACCTACTTCAACTGGATGGAAAACATCCGCGATTGGTGCATTTCCCGCCAGCTCTGGTGGGGCCACCGCATTCCCGCCTACTATTGCGACGCCTGCGGCGAAACCGTGGTGCAGGAAACTGCGCCCGGCGTTTGCCCTAAGTGCGGGCATAAGGTGTTCCATCAGGACGAGGACGTGCTGGATACCTGGTTCAGCAGCGGCATGTGGCCGTTTTCCACGCTCGGCTACCCGGAAGAGACGGAGGAATTAAAATACTTCTACCCGACCTCCACGCTGGTGACGGGGTACGATATCATATTCTTCTGGGTCGCCCGCATGATCGTGTTCGGCCTGCACGTGATGGACGAAAAGCCGTTCGATACGGTGTACATCCACGGCATCGTGCGGGACAGCCAGGGCAGGAAAATGTCAAAATCCCTTGGGAACGGCATAGACCCGCTGGAGGTCATTGAAAAATACGGCGCCGATTCGCTGCGCTTCAGCCTCCTTACCGGCAACTCCGCGGGCAACGACATGCGTTTTTATTGGGAAAAGGTGGAGGCTGCGCGCAACTTCTGCAACAAGGTGTATAATGCCGCGCGCTTCGTGCTGATGAACCTTGGCGACGAGGCGGCGGGGGAGATCGATCCCGGATTGCTCGATTCCTCGGACAAATGGATATTACACCGCCTCAATACGGTGGTGGGCGAGGTGACAAGCAATCTTGACGCGTTCGAGCTCGGCCTTGCCGCGCAGAAGGTCTACGACTTTATCTGGACGGAATTCTGCGATTGGTATATCGAGATCGCGAAGATCCGGCTTTACGGCGAGGACATTGCGGCAAAGAACCATGTGCGCGCCGTGCTGCTGCGCGTGCTGGAAGACTCGATGAAGCTTTTGCATCCCTTCATGCCCTTTATTACGGAAGAGCTGTACACACACCTGCCCGCGGCGGAAAAAACCGTGATGCTTTCCGACTGGCCCAAGGCGGAGGAAGCGTTTTCTTTCCCCGGGGACGCGCAGGACATGGAGGCCATCATGGAATTGATCCGCTCCATCCGGAACATCCGCGCGGAAATGAATGTGCCGCCCGCCAAGCGCATCAGCGCGGTGCTCATTCCGAAGCCGGAGCTTATCCATGTGTTTGAGAATGCGGGCGTATACATGAACCGCCTTGCGGGCATCGAGCATGTCACGGTACGTCAGAGCAAGGAGGGGATTCCCTCCGACGCCGTTTCGGTGGTGTGCTCCGCCGTGGAGGCGTTTATCCCGCTTGCGGAGCTTGTGGATATCGAGAAGGAGCGTGAACGCGTGGCCAGGGAGATCGCCCGCATAGAGGGCGAGATCGCCCGCGCTTCCGGCAAGCTTAATAACCCCGGCTTTGTCGCAAAAGCGCCGCAGCGCGTGATAGAGGAGGAGCAGGGAAAGCTCGCTACCGCCCGGGAGATGCTGGAGAAGCTGCAAACCCGCCTGAAGGATATCGGCTGAGCGTTCGGAACACCATAGCTCGGGAAGCGCGCAATTGCAGAACGATTGCGCGCTTTTTCGTGTTTTTATTCGCGATCGGTTGCGAACGGGCCCTGCCTTGGGTATAATGGGGGAAGCGCGGCAATCGCCACGGAACAAATGCAATGTACTGCCTGAATATGGAAAAATATGGAAATGATGCAGGGCAGTCAGACGGATGAAAAGGAGAAAAACGTCCCATGATACAGTTCGATCTCATTCGCGCGGCGGACCCCGAAATTGCGGACGCCATGGCATTGGAGCTTGGCCGCCAGCGGGACCATCTGGAGCTGATCGCATCCGAAAACTTTGTTTCGGAGGCTGTCATGGCAGCCCTGGGCAGCCATCTGACGAATAAATATGCGGAAGGATACCCCGGCAAACGCTACTACGGCGGCTGCGAATTCGTGGATATCGCGGAGGACCTGGCCCGCAGCCGCGCCAAACAGCTTTTTGGAGCGGAACACGCAAACGTGCAGCCCCATTCCGGCGCGCAGGCGAACCTTGCCGTATACTTTGCGCTTTTAAATCCCGGCGATACGATATTGGGCATGAATCTTTCCCACGGCGGGCATTTGACCCACGGCAGCCCCGTCAATATGAGCGGGAAGTACTTCCATATCGTTCCTTACGGCGTCAACAAAGAGACCGAGCAGATCGATTATGAGGAGCTGGAGCGCCTTGCGGTAGAAAACAAACCCAAAATGATCGTCGCGGGCGCAAGCGCGTACCCGCGCGCGATCGATTTCGCCCGCATCTCCGAGGTCGCAAAGCGCGTCGGCGCGTACTTTATGGTGGATATGGCGCATATCGCGGGCCTTGTCGCGGCGGGCCTGCACATGAACCCCGTGCCCTACGCGGACGTCGTGACCTCCACCACTCATAAGACGCTGCGCGGGCCGCGCGGTGGGCTGATACTCTGCCGGGAAGCGCTCGCAAAGGACATCGACAAGGCCATATTCCCCGGCACGCAGGGAGGCCCCCTCATGCACACCATCGCCGCGAAGGCCGTCTGTTTTCTTGAAGCGCTGCAGCCTTCCTTCAAGACGTACCAGCAGCAGATCATACGTAACGCGAAAACGCTGGGCGACACGCTTTCGGCGGCGGGCGTGAGGCTGGTATCCGGCGGCACGGACAACCATATGATGCTTGTCGATCTCACGCCGAAAAACCGCACCGGCAAAGAGGTGGAAAAGCTTCTGGATCTGGCGCACATCACGGTCAACAAAAACACCATTCCGTTTGAGACGCTCAGCCCCTTCGTCACAAGCGGCATACGCATCGGTACGCCCGCCGTGACGAGCCGCGGCATGAAGGAAGCGGAAATGAAAGTGATCGGCGGCCTCATCGCTTCCATCATCGACGGCGGGGAGGGCGCGGTGGAGCCCGTAAAGGCGGAAGTGCTCGCGCTTGCAAAGCGGTTCCCGCTGTACGAATAACAAAAAAGATTTTTAGGAGCGGCTGTGCCGCTCTTTTTTTGTTGCGGCGGCATACAAATCCCAAGTAAAATTATCAACATTTTATTTGACACCCTGCGCAAACTATGCTACAGTTGTATCGAAATAAATCCGACTAACTTAGTTGGATATTTGAGGGTGGTCGATGTGAAGCTTTCCACACGCGGGCGTTATGGCATAAAAGCCATGGTGGATTTGGCAGTGGAATATGGAAGCGGGCCGGTCAGCGCAACGACGCTTTCCAACCTTCAGGGCGTGTCGCTCGCGTATTTGGAGCAGCTGATCGCCTCGCTCAAAAAGGCGAGGCTTATAGAATCCGTCCGCGGCGTGCAGGGCGGGTACACGCTTGCGCGAAGGCCCGAGGAGATCACCGTCAACGAAGTGTTGAAGGCGCTCGAAGGCAGCACCACGGTGGTGGACTGTGTGAGCCGCCAGCAGACGCTCAGCTGCGAGCACGCATGCACCTGTTCCGCGCGCCCGCTGTGGCTCAAACTGCAAAGCCGGATCGACGCGGTGCTGGATGAGACCACAATCAAAGACATGGCGGACGATTATATTTTACAGATGAGGCGAACGACACATGAGAGTTTATCTTGACAACGCGGCGACCACCTCCGTCAAGCGGGAAGTGCTTGACGCCATGCTTCCTTACTTCACGGAATATTTCGGCAACCCCTCAAGCCTGCACGGCTTTGCGCGCGAAGCGCACGCGGGCATCGACAACGCCAGATTGCAGGTCGCCCGCGCCCTCAACGCAAACCCCGACGAGATCGTATTCACCGGCTGCGGCACGGAAAGCGACAATATGGTGCTGCGCGGCGTAGCGCAGCGCTACGCGAAAAAGGGCAGGCATATCATTACCACGGCGGTCGAGCACCATGCCATACTGCACACCGCCGAGGCGCTCGAAAAGGAATACGGCTGCGAAGTCACCTACCTTCCCGTAGACGAATACGGCAGGGTGACCGCGCGGCAGGTTGAGGACGCCATCCGTCCGGATACGATACTTGTGAGCGTCATGTTCGCCAACAACGAGGTCGGCACAATCATGCCCATAGCGGAAATCGGCGCGGTGTGCCGCGCAAAGAACGTGCTGTTCCATACGGACGCCGTACAGGCCGTGGGGCATGTCCCCATAGACGTGCAGGCCATGCATATCGATTTTCTTTCGCTTTCTGCGCACAAGTTCCACGGCCCCAAGGGCGTGGGCGTGCTGTATATCAAAAAAGGTCTGCGGCTGCCCTCTTTCCTGGCGGGCGGCGGGCAGGAAAAGAACCGCCGCGCCGGCACGGAAAACGTGGCCGGCATCGTGGGCCTGGGCAAAGCCATCGAGCTTGCCACCAGGGATATTCCGGGCGTCAACCGCGAAATCCTCCGCCTGCGGGATAAGCTGATTACGGGCATCAGGGAGCGCATCCCCGAAGTCAAGCTCAACGGCCACCCGACGGAGCGCCTGCCCAACAACGTGAATTTCAGCATACGCTATATCGAAGGGGAGGGCATGCTTCTGCTGCTTGACCTACATGGCATCGCCGCATCGAGCGGCTCCGCCTGCACTTCCGGGTCGCTGGACCCTTCCCATGTGCTTTTAGCCATGGGTATCCCGCACGAGATCGCGCACGGCTCATTAAGGCTGACGCTTTCGGATGAAACGACCGAGGAAGAGATCGATTACGTGCTTGACGTGCTGCCCAATGTGGTGCAGCGGCTGCGCGATATGTCTCCCTTATACACTACCGTGCATTGAGGTGAAAAACGATGTATACAGAAAAGGTCTTGGATCATTTTGAACATCCCCGCAATGTGGGCGAGCTGCCGGATTACAACGGCGTCGGCATGGTCGGCAACGCGAAGTGCGGTGATATCATGAAGATGTTTATCAAGGTGAACGATGAGGAAGTAATCGAGAACGTCAGCTTCAAGACATTCGGCTGCGGCGCCGCGATCGCCACTTCCTCCATGGCCACGGAGATGATAAAGGGGCAGAAAGTGGCGGATGCGCTCAAGCTTACCAATTCCGCCGTCGTGGAAGCGCTCGAAGGCCTTCCGCCGCAGAAGATCCATTGTTCCGTGCTGGCCGAAGAAGCCGTGAAAGCGGCCATCGAGGATTACCAGAAGAAAAAAGTCTCCGGCCAATGACCACAGTTTCTTTGAAAGCCCCGCACGGGGCTTTTTTTGATCTTCTTGATATTTTATACAGTTTTAAACGTATCCGCCAATGGTGACAACAGTTTCTATCATAGCTTACATATGCTTCGGCATACTAACACCATACGGCTCTGTGCATCGCACCAGCCTTAACATAGAGTCCAATCCGGCGGAAAGGAGAAAACTGTTATGCGGACACTGACACTGGG
Source organism: Feifaniaceae bacterium (assembly GCA_035561315.1). Taxonomy (GTDB): domain Bacteria; phylum Bacillota; class Clostridia; order Christensenellales; family CAG-138; genus JAEYLA01. The sequence goes on along the minus strand of DATMXR010000040.1, from coordinate 148 downwards.
CCTTGGCGTCGGCATGATCGCAGGGGTAGCGGCGGCGACGGTTGCGATCAACTCGATGTACCCCGATATACCCAAGCGGATGATGCGGGACGGCAGGCGGCTTGTGCGCAGCACAAGGCGCACGATCGGCAACATCATGGGATAGGAT
>DATMXR010000039.1:0-5313 GCA_035561315.1 Feifaniaceae bacterium | reverse complement strand
CTGGTAAACTGTGCTATCATGTGGTATGATAAATAAGTAAAATTACGCTTGGCGTTCGCGGTTCATATGCTTTAAAAATCGGCAAGGAGAACGGTTATGCAGCATGAAATCATGGCGGAAGGCCCCCTTCTCGATCGTGCCGGCAACCTGAAAGAACCCGGTTGGTCAAAGCGCATGCTGCTTCAGTACGACCGCAAAGCAGTTAAAAAAAGCGCGTGGCGTATCAAGGAATGGGATTATTACATCGTCAGCGACGGCAAACACGGCGCTGCGTTCACCGTTGCGGACAACGGATATATGGGGCTGCTGTCCGCCTCGGTCCTGGACTTTACGCGCCCGTGGGAACACACCGATTCCATTATGGAGGCGTTCCCGTTCGGAAAATACCGCATGCCCGCAATCTCGAAAAGCGGGGATGTGGAGGTTTCGAAAAACGGGTGTTCCGTGCGGTTTCTGAACCGGGGTACGGAGCGGCGGATCGTTTGCACCTATCGGCAGTTTTATGAAAACCGTACGCTGGATGCGGATATCACGCTGCATACGCCGGAAACCGAGTCGATCGTGATCGCGACGCCCTTTTACAAGCCGCGGCATTTTTACTACAACCAGAAAATCAACTGCATGCCCGCTTCCGGCCATGTGCGGTTGGGGGAGTTGGAGTTCGGGTTTTCTAAAGAGGACGCCTTCGGCACGCTCGATTGGGGACGCGGCGTATGGACCTGCGACAACACCTGGTACTGGGGCAGCGGAAACGGCACGGTAGACGGGAAGCCGTTCGGCTTCAACATCGGCTACGGCTTCGGGGATACGCGCGAGGCGACCGAAAACGCGATACTCTACGACCATAAGCTCCATAAGCTGGAGCATGTGACGTTCCACATCCCGGAGGACTATCTCGGGCCGTGGACGTTTTCCTCCTCGGACGGCAGGTTTGAAATGGCGTTCACGCCCATATTGGACCGCGCGGCAAGGACGAACGCCGTCGTCATCGAAACGGACCAGCACCAGGTTTTCGGCCGGTTTTCCGGCCGCGCCGTGCTGGACGACGGCACGGAACTAAACATAAAAGACCTTTTGGGGTTTGCGGAAAAGGTCAGGAATCGGTATTAGGACATATGGCATTGTTGGCGGCTTACAAACTAAGTAAATCCTTCGGCGGGCGCACGCTGTTTGAGGATGTATCCTTCGAGGTTGCGCAAAGGGACCATATCGGCCTTGTCGGCGCGAACGGCACGGGAAAGACCACGCTCATGCGCATACTGACGGGGACGGAGCAGGCGGACGGCGGGGCCGTGCACCGCGCCAAGCTTACGGTTGCGGCGGCATTGGAACAGACGCCCGCGCTCAAAGACGGCCAGACCCTCTATGAGTTTGCGCTCGAGGCGTTCGAGCCTCTTTTAAGGGCCGAGGAAGAGCTAAAGGAGATCGGGGCGCAGCTATTGCTGCCCGACGCGCCGCACGAGCGGCTGGCGGAAAAACAGCATCAGCTTCAGGAGCGGTACGAGCAGGGCGGCGGGCTGACGTTTAGAAGCCGTACGCGGTCTGCGCTCACCGGCCTTGGATTTACGCAGGCGGAGCTGGAATTGTCCGCGCTTTCCTTAAGCGGCGGGCAGCTCAATAAGGCGATGCTGGCCCGTGTGCTGCTTTTGGGCGCGGACCTGCTGTTTTTGGACGAACCCACCAACCATCTGGATATCGAAGCCACGGAATGGCTGGAAGCGTATTTAAAGGCGTATACCGGCGCGTTTATTCTGATTTCCCACGACCGCTATTTTCTGGACCAGGTCACCGACCGCACGATGGAGCTGCGCAGCATGCGCCTAAATATGACGCCGGGCAACTATTCCACCCATGTGGAGCGCACGCTCAACTTTAACGAGATCGCGCGGCGGCATTATCTGAACACGCAGAAGGAGATACGGCGCATCTACGGCATCGTGGAGCAGCAGCGCCGGTGGAACAAGGAGCGCAACATCCGCACGGCGGAATCGAAGCTCAAGCAGATCGAGCGCCTCAAGGCGACGCTGGTGGAACCGGAAAAAGAGGCCGATTCCATCCGCTTTGCGTTCACCGCGAAGGAGCCCGGCGGCAACGAGGTGCTTATCGCAGAGCAGCTTCAAAAATCATACGGGGAAAAGAAGCTGTTCTCGGACGCCTCCATGCTGATACGGCGCGGGGAGCGGGTGTTCCTCCTGGGGCCGAACGGCTGCGGGAAGACGACGCTTCTGCGTATACTCATGGGGCGGGAAGTGCCCGATGCGGGAAGGAATGCGTTCGGTGCGGGCGTAAAACCCGCGTATTACGAGCAGAACATGCGCTCGCTCAACGAAGAAAGCACCGTGCTGCAGGAGGTATGGGACGCATACCCGCGCATGCGGCAGACGGAGATCCGCAACGCGCTCGCGGCGTTTTTATTCAAAAACGAGGATGTGGAGAAGCGCGTCAAAATGCTTTCGGGCGGGGAGCGCGCGCGGGTGCAGCTATTGAAGCTGATGCTTTCGGGCGCGAACCTGCTGCTGCTGGACGAGCCCACCAACCACCTCGATATCGCCTCCCGCGAGGCGCTCGAGCAGGCGCTGGAGGACTACGGCGGCGCGCTGCTCGTCGTGACGCACGACCGTTTTTTGGTGAACCGGCTTGCGGACCGCGTGCTGTATATGACGTCCTCCGGCCTTACGGAGACGATCGGCGGGTACGACGCGTATTTGGCTGAACGCAGCGCGGAGGAAAAGCAGCCCGAGCCGCAGGAGGAAGAAAAACCGCTCAACGAGTACCGGGCGAAGAAGGAACGCCAGAGCGCCGTCGCCCGCGCGAAAAGCGAGGTAAATCGCGCGGAGCGCGAGGTGGCCGCAAAAGAGGCCGAGCAGGCGGAACTGGAACGGGAGCTGGGGGACCCCGCCACCGCGGCGGATTATGAGAAGGCGGCGGCGCTCTCCAACCGGCTTGCGGCGTTAAAGGCCGAACTGGAAGCGTGCATCGCGCTGTGGGAACAGGCGGAAGAAACATTGCAGACGCTCGTTGAGCAAGTATGAGGAGGCCGGCATGCAGATACGTAAATTCAGCCTGGGCTTGCGTTTTGACATCATGGCGGGCGAGGAAGGACAGGCGACGCCCGCCCAGATATGGGAGGAGATATTCTCCGTACTTACCACCAACGATACGAAGGGCCTCCAGCTCTACGGCGGCATGGCGTCGTTCGAATACTCTCCGGCGGGGCCGTACTATCTGTGCGTGCTGACCAACGGCAGCCTCAAGCAGCTGCGCAGGGTATACGGTATGCTGGAGCGGGACGAGGGCATCGGCATGTACTTGACCGCAACCCACCCGTTCCTCCAGAACAACGAGCTTGAAAGGGTGGAAGGGCTCACGTATTACGGCAAAGTGCAGGGCGACGGCTCGCTTTCGGGCGGGGAGGAGCCGCTCTTTGACGTCTGTATCTGCAAAAAGCGCGGCAAGCGCAGGCCGGTGGGCAAGGGCATCGTATTCCTGCTGGCGCCGGACGCGTTTTATCCTTCCCTTTCCTCCAAACAGGCCATCCGCAGGCTGACGCTGGCCGCAAGAAAACAGATTCCCGGCGTGCGCGTGCTGCCGCTGCCCATCGCGGACGGGAGGCCGGGCACCGTGGACGCCATATTGACTGCGCGCAACGGCACCATGCGCAGAGTGCAGATCACCGGCCCGCAGGGCGAAAAGCGGGAGGCGTGCTATGCCGTGTTCGGCGGAAGGACGGCTGTGATCGAAATGCCGGAGTCGTTTTGCGGGCCTATTCCAAGCCGTGAGCTCCATTCCAGCTTCGGCATGGGGGAACTCATCCGCCGGGCATTGGACGAAGGCTTAAGCGAAATATACATCGGCCTTGGTCCGGGCAGCATCAACGACGGAGGCCTGGGCTGCCTCCGCGCGCTGGGCGTAAAGATATTGAACGCCGAAGGGGGCGAGGTGAACACGGAAAACGAGGCCGCCGCCATCGCCAAAATCGATACGGAGCTGCTGCACCCGCGCATCCGCAACACGCGCTTTGTCATGATGACGGACGACGACGCCCGCTTCTCGAAAGAACTGCTCTATGAGCCGCTGCGCGCGTCCTACGCCGCGCTGGTAAAAGAGGCCGCCGGGTTCGACGTATACGGGCAGCCGGCCGCAGGGGCGGCGGGGGGGCTGGGCGCGGCGCTCTTTGCGTTCTTCGGCGCGGCGCACCAATCCGGTATAGAAGCGCTGCTCAACATATACGAGTTTGACCGCAGGGCAAAAAACGTCTCCCTGATTCTGACGGGCGAGGGCTGTCTGGACGCGTCGAGCTTTGCGCCCGGGCGCGCCGTGGGCGCGATACTTGCGCGCGCATCGCGCATGAAGGTCCCGGCCTGCGTGATCGCGGGGCGTCTGGGGGAAGGCGGGGAGGAGCTTTTGCAAAAGCGGGACTGCAGCAGCATGCTTTTTGCGGAGACCCCGTGCGAAAGCGCGGCGGAGGAGCTGACGGAACGCTTTGACGGCGAGGCGGAGCGCATGTTCGGCTTTATCCGCCTGGGCAGGGAAATCGAGCGCGTTTCCGCCCGCAAAAACAAGCGCTGAGATAACGGAGGGCGTATGATGGCCGGGGAACAGCAAAACGTCACGCGGGAAGCGTGGGAGCAGTATATGCTTCTCAACCAGGCGCATGGCTTCTGCATGCAGCATACGCTCAAAAAGTACGGCCTGTACGAGGGGCAGCCCGTCTATCTGTTCCAGATACGGGATATGGGCAGGCCCAGCCAGAACGAGCTCGCAAAGGCGCTGGGGGTGAGCAAGTCCTCCGCGGGCGTGACGCTCAGGCGGCTTGAAAAAAGCGGCTTTGTCAGGCGCGAGCAGGACCCGGCGGACAGCCGCTGCAACCGCGTGGCGCTCACGAAAAAGGGCCAGGAGATCGCGCGCTGGTGCGAAATGGACGTGGACATGATCGCCAACAACATGCTGGAGGATTTTGCGGCCGAGGAACGGGAACTTGCGCTCAAGGTCATAAAGCGTATGTACAAGGGGCTTGACGCCATGCGGGCGCGCATCAAATCTTAGGTTATGAGCTGACGTTGCTTGAATGTATTTTCATAACAGGGCGCTCCGCCGCCCTGTAAACGCAAGCAATTTTCTATAAGACATATAAATCCGTCAAATTTGACTCCTTGCGTGAAGGGCTGCCCCGTCAACCCTTCACGGAAATCCTCGAAAAAATGGTTTAACCATTTTTTCGACAAGCTGTAGCATTTTCCAGTTATGGAGAATGCTTTTTTTATTGTCTGCAAATACTCTTACCTGAAAGGATGATTTTAACATGAAAAAATC
>DATMXR010000038.1:0-3279 GCA_035561315.1 Feifaniaceae bacterium | reverse complement strand
TGGTAGAGGAAAAGCTATGAAAAAAACGATTGGCGTCGTATTGTGCCTGCTGCTGGTGTTCTCGCTGGCAGCATGCAGCAATCCGTCCGGCGCGCCCGCCGCAGAAACGCAGGCTCCGGACGCCGCGCCGCAGGCCCGGGGCAAATACAAGGCCGGCACGTACACCGGAACCGGGACAGGCATGGGCGGCGATGTAGAGGTATCCGTCACGTTCTCCGAAGACGCCATTACGGATATTTCGGTGGGAAGCCATAATGAGACCCCGGACATCAGCGATCCCGCGATCGAGCGCATCCCCCAAAATATTATCAGCAACCAAAGCCTCGGCATAGACGTGGTTTCAGGGGCGACGTTAACGAGCAAAGCCATTCTTGAAGCCGTGGCGGCGTGCGCGGAACAGGCGGGGGGCGATGTGGAAGCGCTCAAAGCCGCCCCCGTCGCGCAGACCGGGACCGCAAAGGAAATGAGCGCCGACGTGGTCATCGTCGGCGGCGGTGTCGCCGGTATTTCGGCGGCCCTGGAAGCGGCGGATGCCGGAATCAAGAACGTTCTTTTGCTGGAGCAGACGGGCTCCCTGGGCGGCTCCGCGTACGTATCGGGCGGAATCATTCAGGGCACCGGCTCCAAGGCGCATACGGAACGGGGCCTGATCGACGATTCGTTTGAAGCGCTCTTTGAATATTGGAACGGCATGTCCGAGGGAAAGGCGAACCCTGAGCTTCAGAAAAAGGTCGCCTACATGTCCGGCGAGTCAATCGACTGGATCGAAGGCATGGGTGTGGAATTCGACAGTAAGCTTACCTATCAGGGGGAAGCGAAGGCGCCCCGCGGTTTGACGGCGGCGGGCAAAGTCGGCGGCCAGGGCCTGATGCAGCCCATGATCGACAAGCTGGGTACGACCGATGTGACGGTTCTCATGGAAACAAAAGCGACTGAGATCACGCAGGACGCGAACGGGACCGTTACCGGCGTTGTTGCAAAAGACCTCGTTACCGGCGATGAAATTACGGTAACGGCAAAAGCGGTCATTCTGGCAAGCGGCAATGCGAAAGAAGTCAAGGATATGGCAAAAAATGCGGGCGCCGATTTCCGCATTCATACGGACGCGGGCGTAGGCGGCACCATTTTCGGAAACGACGGCCTGTATGTCAACCAATTGGGCAACCGTTTCACCAACGAAAGCGGCTTCTATGAGCGCGTGTTCAAGGATCTTGCCGATACGAACGCGGGCAATTATAACGCCTATATGATCGTCGATTCCAGCAACCTCAGCGATAACCAGAAAATCTACCATCAGGCGGACGGCTCCGGCCAGACATGGGCAAGCCTGATCGAAAACAGCAAAATCGAAGGATTCAGTTACAGCGGGCTGGATGGCGGCCAAACATTCGAAGGAACCACGCTCGAAGAAGCCATCCAGGCTGCAGGGCTGCCTGTGGATACGACCATGGCGTCCGTACAGCGCTACAATGAGCTGTGCAAGAAGGGCGCCGATGAAGACTTCGGCAAAGATCCGAAAAACATGCTGGCCGTCGGGACGGAAGGCCCTTTCTATGTATGGCGCGTCCCCATCTATTCCATAAACGAGCCCGATCCCGTGGGCACGCCCAAAGCGGATGTGGATTGCCGCATGGTTCGCGCAGACGGGTCCGCGATCGGCGGCCTGTACGGCGCCGGGGTCATTTGCGTGAACGAGTTCAAGTATCAGGTATATGCGGGCAGCGGCACGTATATCCAGTTCGGCCTGAGCATGGGGCGTATCGCCGCCGACCATGCCGCGCAGTATATCGGCTGAGGAATTGATATAGCCTAAAAATGGGGCTGCCACGCGAAGCGCGTACGATGCATAAAGCTTCAGGTACGCTTGGCGCGGCGGCCCCATTGGGGAAGCGACTCCTTTGGGTCAAGGCGCAGATGCTCATATTCTTTATTTCAATCCACGCTCCCCGCGAGGGGAGCGACACCCGAAAGCCGTCATGCAGCCACCAAATAAAGATTTCAATCCTCGCTCCCCGCGATTTGTTTCTACCGTATCATGGCGCCATTTCTTGCATATGCGGAGCTATCTATGTATACTACGTAAAAAAGAGGAATGATTGTGGTGTAAGCATGAAAAAAAATGAAGAAACAGAGCAGAAAATTATCGAAGCGGCTTATGCTCTCATAAAAGCGGAAGGCTTTGAGGCTACATCCATCAAACAGATCTGCGAAAAGGCAAAAATCGCTTACAGTACGTTTTACTATTATTTTCCTACAAAAGAGTATATCATCCCCAAATTTTATTCGAGAAAGAAGCTCTTTACCGAAGAGTCTTTCTCCCAAATCCTGGCTGTCAAAGGCGCGTGGCCGAGATTATGGGCGGCGCACCAGATCTATATCAACAATATATACAATATGGGGCCGGAGATCTGCGCGCAGCTGAACCGGAGCCTTTTGGTGCATCCGGAGGCGGATGAAGGCTTAGAAGTGATGAACCACGGGCACGTACTGGAACCGTTGATCAAACAGGCCCAGGAAGAAGGCGATATTTTGCATACCGCCGATTCAAAGGAAATCTATCAGTGTTCATTGTATTTGGTCCGCGGCATTTATTTTACATGGAGCATGAGGCGCGATCAATTTGATCTTCATAAGGAAATGAGGCGCAGCCTCGAAGTCTTTTATCAGCTGCGAAGCGATCTGCGGGAATTTTGATTGGGGATTGCGGTTCAATTGAATAGCCCGTGCCGTACGCCCACCCTGTAAAGGAGCCGGGTGGTCTATCGATTATCGCCCTAAAAGATGCTGGCACGCTCATACCGACGATTTCATTTCTGCTTACTTATTCAAAAATAAAGAGGCTTGCCTTTCCGGGCAAGCCTCAGAATATTACCGCCAACCTCTGCCGTGGCAGCGGTCGCAGCGTTTGTCGCCGCAGCAGGCGACGGCAGCAACGGCCAAAAAGGGCAAAATACACGACATAATCATCACTCCATGTAATTTATTGAGCGTCAGAGACAGTATATATTATGTCACAAGCACATGGACTGTGAATGTGACGCCTGGGGTTTGCCCCGCAGGGTCAGATGACGGGTGACATGATCTTTGTAAGATTGGTGTTGGTCGATTCAATTCCGCTCCCCCGCGAGGGGAGCGACGGCGGAACATAGGTGCCGCACACGATGTTCTGCGATTTCAATCCTCACTCCCCGCGAGGGGAGCGACCGCCTCTTCGGCCGCCCGGAGCTCGCCGCCGAACAATTTCAATCCTCACTCCCCGCGAGGGGAGCGACATCAGGG
>DATMXR010000037.1:0-20748 GCA_035561315.1 Feifaniaceae bacterium | reverse complement strand
CCTGGTCGCCCAGGGCACGATCTCCTTGACCACCATGCGCCGGGGCGATTTCAATAAAAACAGCACGCAGTAAGCGATATCCTCCGGCTTCATCAGCATATCGGGCGTGCAGGGCATGTCCGCGCTCTGCAGCATCTCCGTATCCGTGACGCCCGGGAATACGGCGCTCACGCGGATGTTGTGCGCCTTGCCGTACTTGTAGAGCGCCTCGGTCAGGCCCGTGACGCCGTATTTTGAAACGGAATAGCTTGTGACCTCCGGCTTTGCGCCCAAAGCCGCCGTGGAGCAGATGTTTACGACATAGCTTTCGTCGTTTTGCTTCATCCTCTCCATGACGGCGCGGCTCAAAAACGCGGTGCCGCGGACGTTTACTGCCATGGTGAGGTCCCAGTCCCTCTGGTTCAGGTTCTCGATGCCGTCCGCCATCAGCACGCCCGCGTTGTTCACAAGTACGTCGATGCCGCCGAATGTCTCCATTGCGGTGTCCGCCAGGCGATCGATATCCTCCATCACGGAAATATCCGCCCGGACGGCAACGCTTTTTACGCCCAGTTCAATAAGTTCCCGCGCGGTCCGCTCCACTTCCTTTAATGTGCGCGAGGCGGCGACAACGTTCATGCCCTCGCGCCCCAGCGCCAAAGCGACCGCCTTGCCTATGCCGCGCCCGGCCCCCGTGACGATGGCCGTCTTCCCTCTGATATCCACAGCCCGAGCCCTTCCTTCTATCGCATCATGACGACGGGAAGCTGGTACTTCCTGCCGCCGTACTCATACACCTTGGTGGGCCAATGGCCCGCGGCGCTCAAAAGCTCCGCGCCGTTGTCGCCGGTGAGGGCGAGCTCCTCCACCTTCGCGCCGCGCAGCGTGATGAACATATCCAGCGGCACGTTCCTGCGTATGACCTCGTTGTTCACGAGCGGCGCGTCCGTGCCCAGCGTGTAGCCCGTGACGCAGCCCATGGCGTGATACCGCCATTCGTCGGGATACCCGCGCTCCGCGAGTATTTTCTTGCGCGCCTCATAGAGTTCGCCAAAGCGCGCGCCGGTTTTCGCCATGGAAAAATACTGCGCCTGCAGGTCATTCAAAAGGTCGTATTTTTCTTCCAGCTCCCTGGGCAGCGTGTCCCCGAAATAGACCATGCGCGTGATGTTGGCGTGCAGGTTCCCTTTTTCCGCGGCGGGGTGTATGAGCGCCAGCCGCTCGAGTTTTTTGGGGGACACGCCCGGGTGCCGGTATTTTTCAATGCGCTCGTCGGTGGCGATCAAAAGCACTTTCGGCGTCATATTGTGCTTGCCGTAGGCGTAGAGCACCTCCGCCTCGATTTCATGCTCCGTCATGCCCGGGCGGATGCGCTGCGCGACCTCGGTAAGGAGCTTGTCGCACAATGCGCCGACCTCCCGGTATTTTGCCGCTTCGTTCTCCGTAAGCGGATAATGAAGCCCCAGGATGTCGTACCAGCGGTTTTCGGCGCCCGGCAGCTCCGTATCCGAAACCACGCGGCCCGACGTAAGCTTCATGGCGTAATCCGGGCTGTTTCCTTCATACCAGTAAATCGTCTTGCGCCCGATGGGAAGGCCCTGCAGCTCGTCGTCCCAGATGCGGTCGGAATCCATATATTTGGCGACCAGCGTCACGTCCTTCTGCGAGACGACAAGCGTTCCCACGCCCTCCTCTGAGTTGCGCAGCACCTTGTTGTCCCCCCCGCAGGTGAACCAGGCAAAATTGTCCCGCCTGGTGATTACGGCGTACTCGTAGCCGTTTTCGGCCATATAGGTACGGAGCCTTTTCTGTTTTTCCTGATAGTCCGCGATATTCGGTATGTTCATTTGTTCTCCTCTTGCCTGGCGTAAGTATGCGCGGCGCGTTTTTTCATGACCGGCCGGTCAGCACAAAGGGGTCCTGTACGTTATCCCCCCTGATTTTCCATGTTCCGTCTTCCAATACAAAGTCCTGTTTGAAATAATAGAGCTTGCCGTCGTTCATTTTCTGGATGCGGTATACGGACGCGTTGTCGTCCCCGTCGTATATCGTTTCCGAATAGACGTATCCTTCTATCGCCTTGTCGTTGCTTTCAAAATACTGTTTTGAGAGCCTGATGTCCTGCACGAACCGGTCCATGGCCCCCTCCATGAGCTTTTGGGAGCCCTCGGAGGAATGCGAAAGCAGAACGGGAAATTCCTCTTTCGGGTCCGTCTTCCCCGCGATCATATCCATATAGGCGTTGCCGGTATACTGCGCAAGCCCCTCGGGCGAGTTGATATCGAGCGGCTCCGAATAATCGAGGGAGGACTGTTTGTAGGATACGTCCCCTTCCCCGATGTCCGTATTCAGCGAGCAGCCAGAAAGAAAAAACAGAAACAGCAGGAATATGATACCAATTTGACGTCTCAAGGGCTTCTCCTTCATCCCACATTGTGATAAAATTGTTGATTGGGGAGACGCCCCCGAAGCATCTCCCCAATACATCAGGCCATTTCCGGTTTTATTACTTGGCTTTTGCCGCGGCCGTGTCGAGCATGATCTGCACGTTTTCGGGCGTAGCAATGATGAAGCCGGTGCTGATGGAGGCGGGGATCGGCGTGATGCCCATAGCGGCATCATCCGTGGTGAACTTGATGCCGTTGTGATTGTAATCATAGAGCATCCGGACACCGTAGTAGGTAAAGAATATGCGCTTCTGCCCGACGGCCGCTTTCAGGCTGTTCTCCTTGACGCACTGGAGGTGTTCGGGCTCCGCGTCAACGCAGGTGCCGATGACTTTATCCTGCACCCCCGCCTCCTTGATGGCCTGGCCGATGCCCGGGCCGCAGGTGGAGTCGAAGCCGGCGACGGCCACGATGGAAGGATCGGACTTGATGAGGTTGCCCACGACCTCCGCAACCTTCTGGGCGTTGGACTCGGAAGCGTAGATCTGCTGCTCGACCGTGATGCCCGGGGCGAGCTTCTTCATGACATTGGTATAGCCGGTGAGCGCCTGGATGTTGTTGTCCGCGCCCGGGATGCCGATGAGTACGGCCTTGCCGGTGACGTTCGTGAGATAGGGCGCCGCGGCCTTGGCCTGCGCCTCGCCCAGCTGCGTCCAGTCGGTGCCGACGAAGCAGAGGCGCTTGGAATCGGGCACGTCCGCGTCTTCGGTGATAACGGGGATGCCTGCGTCCATTGCCTTATCGATGGGGACTTTCAAGGAAGCGTCCCAGCCTACGACCATCATGCCGTCGGGCTTGTTGGGAATTTCCTGCTCGATCGCGGCGATGAACGCGGGCAGATCGACTTCCTGGGGCCCGATCTTCTTTACGGTGACGCCAAGCTCTTCCGCGATCAGGTCCATGCCGATGTAGTCGTTGTTCACGAAGAGGGGCAGCGAGTTGTACTGGCAGGCCCATACGTACACTTCGTCGCTCACGTCCACCTTTTCAGCGCCGGACGCGGCGGGCTGCTGGGCGGGCGCCGAACAGGCGGCAAAGGCGAACAACATTGCCAGGATCAGAGCAAAACCAACTGTTCTTTTCATAGTTCTCCATCCTTTTTCATTATTTATCTTTACCCGTTCCCCTCCCGCCGCGCTGGCCTATGCGCGGCGGGTAAGTCACACGGTAACGACCCTTTTTTATCAGCCGACGACCTTGCGCTTGGACATGAGCGCGTCCATGACCACGGCGATAAGGAGCACCGAGCCTTCGATCAGCTTGTAGATGTTGGACGGCGCGTACGCGATGCGCAGGCCGTTGCTCAGGCATACCATGAACAGGCCGCCCAGGACCGCGCCGCCTATGGAGCCGATGCCGCCCTTGAAGCTGACGCCGCCTATGACGCAGGCGGTGATGGCCTTCGTTTCAAGGCCCGCGCCCATCGTAACGGCGGCGGAGCCCATTCTGGCGCACATCAGCATGCCCGCGGCGCCCGCCAAAGCGGAGCTGATGGTGAACGCGACCGTCTTCATCAGCTTGACGTTGATGCCCGAAAGCGATGCGGTCTCCTTATTCATGCCGATGTAATAGTACTTCCGGAAAAACCGGGACTTCGCCATCAGCACGGTGAACACTATGATGAGCACCAGGGAGTAGATCACGGGCAGCTGTATTGCGCCGGTATCCGGGAACGTGATGAGCTTGCCCTGGCTGATGACGATGAACCAATCCTCCAGGTGCTGTATCGCGGAGCCGCCGTCAAACTTGCGGCACATCTCGTACACCACAAGGCCCAGCCCGTAGAATACCATGCCGGAGCCCAGTGTCGCGATAAAGGAATTGATGCCCACGCGGGATACGAGCGTCCCCACCACGAACCCGATGGCCGCGCACGCGGCGATGGGCACCAGGATGCAGAGTATCAGCGGCACATGGTTGATGGCCAGATATCCCGCAAGCATATTCCCGAACATGCACGCGTAGCCCACCGAAAGGTCGATCTCGCCGTTGATGAGCATGATGGCCATGCCGATGATGACGAAAGAGGTCGGTATCGCAAATTCCAGCGCCATGCTCGTCAGGTTATAGGCGCTTAAAAACGACTTGTTGAATAAAATCGAATAGGTGATAAAATACAGCACAATCAGCACCAGAGGGATGATCCAGCGCCGAAGCGTAATAAAATCCAGCACCCTGCCCTTCAGGTCCTTGTCCGCGAGCTTTGCTTTTGCCGTTTTTTCCATGTTCCGTTCCCCCTCACTGCCCGACCGTGATGCCGGAGGCATACTTCATGATCGTTTCCTCGTCGGCTTCCCTGCCGTCAATCTCGCCCGTAATCTCGCCGTTATGCATCACGTAGATCCTGTCGCTGATGGAAAGCACCTCGGGAAGGTCCGAGGATACCACGATGATGCTGGTCCCCTGCTCGGTCAGCCGCCGCAGTATGCCGTATATTTCGGCTTTCGCGCCGACGTCCACGCCGCGGGTGGGCTCATCCACGATCATGATCTTGGGGCTTACAAAAAGCCATTTGGCGAATACGACCTTCTGCTGGTTGCCGCCCGACAGGTTGACGACGCGCTGCCTGACGCTGGGCGTGACGATGTTGAGCTTTTCGCGGTAATCGTTGGAAACCTCCGCGCCCTTTTTGTCGTTGAGCATGATGCCCTGCGAGATCTCTTTCAGGCTGGAGGATACGATGTTCTTCTCCACCGACATCCCCAAAAAGAGGCCCTGCGCCTTGCGGTCCTCCGGCAGATAGCCGATACCCTGGCGTATCGCCTTATAGGTGGCCGAAGTATCCACTTCCCTGCCTTCCACATAGACCTTGCCGGCGGTGCGTTTGTCCGCGCCGAATATGGCGCGCATCACCTCGGTGCGCCCGGCGCCTGCCAGGCCCGCAAAGCCGAGTATCTCGCCGCGGTTGAGATGGAAGTCTATATTGCGGAATTTCCCGGAGCAGAGGCCCCTGACCTCCAATACCCTTTCCTGTTTGATGCCGCGTTCGATGCGCGTGAAATTCAGGTCGCGGCCGACCATGCGGTTGACCAGCCAATCGTTATCCACATCCGAAACATTGGCGGTCTCTATCTTTTTGCCATCCTTGAACACGGTCACGCGGTCCGCCACGCGGAATATCTCGGAAAGGCGGTGGCTGATGTAGATGACCGCCATCTTCTTTTCCTTGAGCTTCTGGATCAGGGAAAACAGCGCGCCGACCTCGCGCTCGGTGATGGTAGCCGTGGGCTCGTCGAGTATGAGCACCTTGGGGTTGAGGGAAAGCGCCTTGGCGATCTCCACCATCTGCTGCATGGCGGGCGAAAGCGAGCCCACGAGCGTGGTGGGGGCGATATGGATATCCAGGCTGTTTAAAAGCTCCGTGGAGCGCCTGTAAAGCTCCTTCCACCTGATCATGGAAAGCGCGCCCACGGGCTGGCGGGCGGCAAATATGTTTTCCGCCACGTTCAGGCCGTTTACGAGCGAACGCTCCTGGTACACGATGCCCACGCCCAGCTCCTGCGCCGCGCGCTGGCCCGCGATCTCCACGGCCTTGCCGTTGATGCGGATCTCGCCCGAGTCCTGCTTGTATACGCCCGCGAGGATATGCATCAGGGTGGATTTGCCCGCGCCGTTTTCGCCGCAGAGCGCGTGCACCTCGCCTTCGCGGAGGTCAAAATCGACCGTGTCCAGGGCCAGCACGCCGGGGAACGTCTTTACGATGTTTTTTGCTTCCAATACGATATTGCTCATTTTTGCGTTCCCCCTTACGCCTTTTGCTTCTTGGATACCGAGATATCCAGCACGATCGCCAGTATCAGCACGATGCCGGTGATGCAGTATTGCACGTTCGGGCTTACGCCTATGGAGGTCAGAAGGTTGCTGAGCGTTGAAATAAACAGCGCGCCCATCGCCGCGCCCGCGAGCGTGCCCGTGCCGCCGGTGAAGCTGATGCCGCCTATGACGCAGGCGGTGACGGCGCGCATCTCGACACCCGCGCCCACGCTGGGGAGCGCCGAATTAAAGCGCATGGCCGCGAATATGCCGCCAAGACATGCGAGCATGTTGGCGATCATGTACATCACGATCTTGGTCTTTACGATGTTGATGCCGGAAAGGTCCGCCGCGGTGGCGTTCCCGCCGATGTAGTAGATCTGCCTGAAATACCGCGTCTTTGATACCAAGATCGCAAAGATCACGATCATGACTGCCATGTAGAACACCGGCATCTGCAGCCCCAATACCTTTGTCTGGCCCATCGCCTTGAATGTGGCGTCCGGGAAATCCGTCCAGCCCGTGCCCGCTAAAAGTATCGCGATGCCCAGGTAGATCATGCTGGTGCCCAGCGTGGCGATGAACGCGGCGACCCCGAGCTTCGCCACGATAAACCCGTTGAGCGCGCCGCAGGCCATGGATATTACGAGCGCGATCGCCATCGCCAGCCACATGTTCATGCCCGCGACGATCATCAGGCGCCCGGTGATGATGCCGCCCAATACCATGTTCGCGCCCAGGGAAAGATCGATCTCGCCCATAATCAGCACCAGCGAAATGGCGATCAATACCATGGCCTCGGACGACATGTTCAAAAGTATCAGCGCGAAATTGTCATAGGTGCCGAACGTCTCCGGCATGGCGATGCCGAACGCCAAGCACATCAGTACGATCAGCGCCAGCAGCGCGATTGCCCTCTGCTTTGCGATAAAGCTTAAGAAATATGACTCCTTCTTGTCATTGCATCCATCCATACTGCCTACTGTATCCTCCTTGCAATATTAAAATCCGTTCGCGGCATGCCCGCAAATTCCGTATGGGTAAAGGCAGACGCTAAAGCTGCCTTGTGGTATCGCGCAGCACGAGCGCCGGTTCAAAGCATTTTTCCTCCGCGCTGCCCCCGCCCCGGTAGATCTCGCGCAGCAGCATCTTTACGCTTTCCACGCTCATATCCGCAATGGGGTTGCGCACGGAGCTGAGCGCGGGCCTGGTCATTTCGCAAAAATCGATATTGTCGTAGCCGATCACGCTCACATCCGACGGGATGGATTTCCCGAGACCCCTCACGGCGTTGATGCAGGCGATGGCGGCGATGTCGTTGGCGCCGAATATGCCGTCTATCTCCGGCCGCTCCGCAAGCAGCCTCGTCACTTCCCCGAACACGCCGTAGTAATCCATGCGTTTTCTGAGGACAAGCGCCTCCTCAAACGGCAGGCGGTATTCCTGCAAAGCCCTCAAATAGCCGTTAAAGCGGTCCTGCAGGGCGCTTGTCGATTCGCTGTCCACAAACGCGAATACGATGTTCCTGCAGCCGGTCCTGATCAGGTGCTCGGCCGCCAGAAAGCCGCCCAGCTCGTTATCGCACGTCGCGTTCTGCGTATCGATGCCGGGTATCTTTTTGCCGAGCAGCACGATGGGCGTGCGGACGCGGTTGAGAAAATCCAGCCCCTCGTTGTATTCGCCCACGGCGTCGAGCACGATGCCGTCCGTCTGCTTTTCGATGAGCAGGTTGATGAGGTCCACTTCCTTGTCGGTGCTGCCCGCGCTGTTGCAGAGCACAAGCGAAAAGCCGTAGCGCATGGCCGTTAATTCCACATGCTTGAGCACCGTCAGAAAAACGGGGTTATCCACCGAGGGAATGATGAGGCCGATGCTCTTGGTCTTGTGCACCTTCAGGGAACGCGCGAGCGAATTGGGCCGAAAATCCAGTTCCTTGATTGCGCCGTTCACCCGTTCCGCCAGATCCGCCGATACGCCTTCCATGTTGTTGATGACGCGGGAAACGGTCGCCTTGGATACGCCGGCCATCGCCGCGACGTCGTTGATTGTGGTTTTACGGACTTTAGACTTGTTCATCACATATCCTGTTCCTTGTTTAATGGGGAGCGGGC
Source organism: Feifaniaceae bacterium (assembly GCA_035561315.1). Taxonomy (GTDB): domain Bacteria; phylum Bacillota; class Clostridia; order Christensenellales; family CAG-138; genus JAEYLA01. Next base: position 12,458 of record DATMXR010000037.1, on the reverse strand, counting down.
CATGAATAAGACGGGAATGCCGGGATTTTTGCGCAGGCCTTAAAAGCCGTACCTGGATGGCTTTTTTCGCGGCGCTTTGACAGAATGGCGCTGTACTGTTTGGAGACTCCTTCGTCGGATACTAAGATGCATTGATAGAACGGTTTCGTAACCGGTTTCAAGTATATTTTTCCCCAACAGCGTACATTTGTCAATCCCAGTGTTTCTAATACGTCCTTTCCCGATTCCCCGGCAGACATTGGACAGCACGGGCTGTTTTTACGGATATGCGACCAAGTACTATAATATATTCTTCTGGCCTATGTGCAGCTACCGCCGCAGTCTATCTAAAAACTCCGGAATATGGAAGCCGCCCGTCCAGCGGCAAGCAGTCAAACCGTTTCCAGGAGCTTAAAAGAGCTTTTGCGGGTGGGCTTTTTTGTGGACGCGCCCAGGTACATCTGTGTTTCAAACACGATCTCCTCTTCCATATAATCCGGCCGGTCGATCCGCCGCATCAGCATTTCCACGGCGGCGGTGGCCATTTCTTTGGACGGAACGATCATGGTGCTCAAGCTGGGCGTCATGAACTTCCCGTAGGGGATGCCGTCGTACCCCATCACCGCGATCTCCTTGGGCACTTTTTTGCCGTAGATCTGCAGCTGGTTGAGGCAGCCCAGCGCCATGAGGTCGTTGGATACGAATATGGCGTCGAGGTCGGACACGGTATCCAAGAGATGCCGGGTCGCGTAGCGCCCGCCGTCGTCCTGCGCGTCCCGCGTGCGGACGATCAGGGCGTCGTCAAACGGGATGCCGCTGTTCTCCAGCGCCTCCTTGTAGCCCATGAAGCGGTCTTCCGTCGCGGATATGGATTCATGCTTTCCGAATATGAAGCCGATGCGGCGCGCGCCCGATTCGATCAGGTATGTCACGGCCACATACGCGCCCTTTTTGTTGTTGATGGTGACGTTGCTGCAGGGGAACCCTTCGATCTTCCTGCCGATATAGATCAGCGGCAGCCCCGCCTCGTACACCCTGCTGAAGCGCGGGTCGTATACGCCCATGCCGTTGAATACGATGCCGTCCACCTGGTGGTTGATGAGCGTATCCAGGCATTTGACTTCCTTTTCCACGCTGGAGTCGCTGCTGGAGATCAGCAGCGAATAATCGTAGCGTTCCGCGGCCTCTTCCAGGCTTTTTGTCAAAACCGAGAAGATCGGGTTGCTGACCGAAGGGATAATGACCCCGATCAGGCGCGTCGATTTGCTTTTTAACGCCTGCGCGACGGAATTCGGCTTATAGTGCAGCGTTTCGATGGCGCTGAATATACGCCTGCCCAGCTCGTCGGAAACGCCGCCCTGCCGGTTGATGACGCGTGAGACGGTGGATATGGATACGTCCGCCAGCCGCGCCACGTCGATGATCGTCGCCAGTTTCTTCGGTTGCCCCTTCTTGTCTTCCATCTGCAATCTCCCAATATTTTCTGCATATAGAATATCATATCAGCCGCGCTCTGGCCATGTACATCGGGTATTTTCCGACGTATTCCGATGTGCCCCTTCGGGCGGCGGGCTATGCAGGACCCGCCCCATGCATCGGCATAGAAACGGGTCAGCCGTTCGGACGGAGCACGACCTTCAATCCCCTTCCCTCCCCGGCGCACCGGAACGCCTCGCGCGCCTCATGAAGCGGAAAGCTGTGCGTCACCAGCTTTTTGATATCCGGGTTTGCCCTCGCAAGCTCAATCAGCTCGTTGAGCTCGTTCGCGTTGAAATTGCGCGACGCGCGGATGGACAGCTCCCGCTCGTTCAAAAGGCCGTACAGGTCGAACTCCACATGGGTGCAGACGCCCACCTGCACCAGTATGCCTCTTAAGCCCAGGCATTGGAGCGCCGTTACGACGGCTTTTCCGGAGGGCGTGCACTGGATCGCGCTTTTTAATCCCGCGCCGCCGGTCAATTCCCGTATCCTTCTGTTCACGTCGCCGTCCGCGGGGTTGAACGCGTAGCTTGCGCCGTACTGCTTCGCCTGGTCGAGCCGGTCGCCGTTCACATCCACGGCGACCACGCGCGCGCCGAATTTGCTGGCGACAAACATTGCCATCATGCCTAAAGGCCCCGCGCCCCATACGCCCACATAATCGCCCGGCGCGATATCTGCCATTTTTACGGCATGGTACGGCGTTCCAAGCGCGTCGCCGATCAATACGCCCACTTCTTCGCTGATATCGTCGGGCAGCGGGCGCAGGCTTTCTTCCGGGATGGCGATGTATTGCTCGTTTGTGCCCGGAAGCTCGAAGCCTATGGCCTTCAATTCGGGACAGAATATTTCGTCGCCTTTTTCGCAGTGCGCGCAGCGCCTGCATGTGACGTGGCAGTTGATGATGACGCGGTCGCCGGCTTTAAAGCGCCCGGCCCCGTCGGTTTCATATACGACGCCCACGCCCTCATGGCCGGGAACGATATCGCTGGCCTTGGGCAGCAGCAGCTCGATATCCGTGCCGCAGATGCCGGAAAGCAGCATTTTGACGACGACGATATTGCCCTTTGCCTTGGGCATTTCGCGTTCCACAAGCTCCATATTGCCGTTGCCGGTAAAGAGTAAGGCTTTCATCATGCGCTCCTTCCGGCTGCCCGGTATGGGCCGCCAGCTAAAAATGGATCGCTTTTCCCAGCAGCGCCTCCGCCGCTTCCATCACGCTTTCGCTTACGGTCGGGTGCGGATGCACCGTTTCCGCGATGTCCTCCGCCGTGCCTTCCAGATGCATCAGCACGCCCAGCTCCGCCACCATGTCCGTGGCGTGGCCGCAGACCATGTGCCCGCCGATCAGCTCATCCGTGGACGCGTCCGCGATGAGTTTGATAAAGCCGTCCGCCTCACCCTCGATGAGCGATTTGCTGTTCCCCGCCAGGGGGAACACGCCGGTTTTGTAGCGGACGCCCATTTTTTTCGCGTCCTTTTCGCTCATGCCGATCCACGCGATCTCCGGCGCTGTATACACGCAGGAGGGGATAAAGTCGTAGGACATCAGGCAATTTTGGCCCAGTATGTTTTTTACCGCCACGACGCCCTCGCGGCTCGCGGTATGCGCGAGCATGGAGACGCCGTTGAGGTCGCCTATGGCGTAGATCCCCGGAACGCTGGTGCGCATGCGCGCGTCCGTCACGATGCGGCCCCTGTCGTGCGCGATGCCGAGCCGGTCAAGCTCCCCCGCGTCCGTATCGGGGACGCGGCCCGTGGCGACTACGGTCATTTCCGCGGCTGCCTTTACAATACCCGCATCGCCCTCGTACAGCAGCCCGTCGGGCAGTATTTCGCGGACTTTGGCCCCCGTTACGATTTCTACGCCCTGTTTTTTGAGCAGCCTTTCCGCGGCCTCAATGACGGCGTCGTCCGCCATGTTGAGTACGGTCGGCAGCAGCTCCACTATCGTGACTTTCGTGCCGAGAGCGGCCAGCACGGATGCGAATTCCACGCCGATGACGCCGCCGCCGATGATTGCGACCGATGCGGGAAGCCGTTCCATTTTGAGCACATCGTCGCTGTTTTTCGCATGCTCTATGCCCCTGATCGGCGGCTTCGCGGGCTTGGAGCCCATCGCCAGGATCACGTTCTTTACGCCGTACGTTTCACCGCCCGCCCGGATGGCGTTTTTGTTCAACAGCGCCGCTTCCTGCATCACGACGGTCACGCCGTTCTTTTTTAAAAGCCCGGCGACCCCGCCCGTCAGCTGCCGGACGATGCCGTCCTTTCGCCGCATGACGCCGGGAAAATCGACGTTGCACCCGCCCACGGCTATGCCGTACGCCGCGGCCTCTTTCACCTGCCGGAACAGCTCCGCGCTTTTTAAAAGCGCCTTCGTGGGGACGCACCCGCGGTTCAGGCAGGTCCCGCCCAGGCTGTCCCGCTCGAACAGGATGACCTTTGCGCCCAGCTGGGCCGCCTTTATGGCGGCGACATAGCCGCCGGGGCCGCCGCCGATCACCCCAATATCATACGTCATACCGGATTCACCCCTTGATCCTGGGGTCTACCAGCACCTCGACGCCCTCGCCCCGGCGCAAGAGATCGATCGCCTCATGGATCTCGGTAAGCGGCAGCGTATGCGTCACGAGGAATTCGAGGTTGAGCACGCCGCTGTCTAAAAGCTTCACGGCCTGGTCGAACGAGGCGTTGGCGAGCCATGTGCCGAGCACCCTCGCTTCCTTATAGGTGATCTGGCTCTGGGTAACGGTGGGGGCAGCCTTCGCGTTGTTGCCGAACAGCAGGCAGCTCCCGCCCTTGCGGATGACGTCTATGGCCGTCATCATCTGGGAACCCACGACGTCGATGGCGTAATCCGCGCCGATCTCCGTGAGCTTCAATACCTCGGCCTTCGTGTCTTGGTTGATGGGGTCCAGCGCGTAATCCGCGCCGCACTTTAAAGCGTACCCGCGGCGGATGGGGTTGGGCTCCACGGAGATGATGGGGTAAGCCCCGGAAGCCTTCATCAGCTGGATAAACAGCATGCCGATGGGGCCCGCGCCTATGACGACCACGCTCTCGCTGGGGTTGACCCGTATCTTGCGGGTGGCGTTGATGGCGCAGGCAAGCGGTTCCGCGAACGCCGCAATGGAATCGGGCATGCTTTCGGGGATTTTGAAGGCCATTTTCTCGGATACGCGGACGTATTCGGCAAAGCCGCCGTCCACGTCGATGCCCATGGCCAGCACGTTTTCGCACTCGTTGGGCAGGTTTTTCTTGCAGTAGCGGCACGTTCCGCAATATTCGTTGGGATTTACCACGAAGCGGTCGCCCACGGCAAAACCTTTTACATTCGGGCCTGCCTCGACGACCTTCGCCACCAGCTCATGGCCCAATATGGTGCCGGGCGTGGCGGGATAGCCCGCGGGTACGTTTGTCATATGCACGTCCGTCCCGCAGATGGAGCAGACCGAGACTTCGCCGATGATATCGTCGGCCTTCAATATTTTAGGCCTTTCCACTTCCTTGAGCGTGAGCACGCCCTCTCTTTCAAATACCGCCGCTTTCATAGGAGGCTCCTTTCTGAATGCTGTTCAATTTAAAACGTTCATGCCGTTCAATTTAAAACGTGACGCCGGAATGCAGTATGATGTTCGCGTAAGGCTTATACTCCCCGGTGCGGATCACGGCGCGGCTTTCCTTTGTCCGCTCCTTGAACGCCTCGTGCGGGATCTCCTCGATTTCCGTGCCCGCGAATTTCCCGCGAATGATCGCGTAGAGCGCCGGGTTGACATCCTTCATTTCACTCGCAATGGTCACCTTTTCCACGCAAAGCTCCTCGAGCACCGTATCCAGCACATCCAGGAACGCGGGAAGCCCTTTTTTCACGGCAAGGTCGATGCGCACAGGGCCTTCGGGGATGGGCAGGCCGCAGTCCCCTATGGCCAGCGTATCCTTATGCCCCATCCCCGCGATGGCCGCGGAGACCGGCTGGTTCAAAAGCACGGCCTTTTTCATATTCCCTCCGTTTTAGAGTTTAAAAGAACAGCGCGGCCGCGTCCTCGAGCAATTGCTTGACCCGCGCCAGGAACTGCGCGGCCAAAGCACCGTCCACCAGGCGGTGGTCCAGTGAGGCCGCAATGCGCATCATGGGGCGGACGACGATCGCGTCATTTACAACCACCGGCTTTTTCCGGATGGCGCCCACGGCCAGAATGCCCGATTCCGGCGGGTTGATGACGGCGTGGAAGTTTTCGAGGCCGTAGCCGCCCAGGTTGGATACCGTAAACGTTCCGCCCGTGAATTCCTCCGGCACGAGCCTTCCGCTTCTCGCCTTTTCGGTCAGCTGAGACGCCTCTTTGGATAGCTCCGCAACGCTCTTTTCTTCCGCCTTTTTGATGACGGGTACGATCAGACCGTTTTTGATGCTGACCGCAAAACCGAGGTTGACGTGCCTGAAGTACGCGACGTCTTCCCCGCGGATCTGCGCGTTGACGTCCGCGAATTCCGCCAGAGCCGCCGCAACGGCCTTGAGTATGATATCGTTATAGGTGAGCTTGCTGCCGTTTTTCTTCAGCGCGGCATTCTGGAACAGTTCCCGCGCGGCGATGAGGCCGGTGGCGTCCACCTCGTCCTCATAGTAGACGTGCGGGATGTTCTGCTTGCTTTCTGTCAGCCTGCGCGCAACGGTCTTTCGCATGGCGCTCATGGGCTTTATCGTGCAGTCCGCATCGGAAGCGGCATCGGGCGTCCTTACCGCCGAGAGCACGTCTTCCTTCTGCACCCTTCCGTTGGGGCCGGAGCCGGATAGCGCCGCGTAATCGACGCCGCTCTGTTCCGCCAGCTTCTTCGCGGCCGGGGTGATCCTGACGCGGCCGTCTTCCTGGGCAGAAAGTACGTCCCGCTTCTGAATCCTGCCGTTGGGGCCGGTGCCCCTTACCGTATGGATATCGACTCCAAAGTCCTTCGCGAGCTTTCTTGCGTAAGGCGTCGCAAACAGCCGGCCTGCGGGCGCTTCCGCCGCCGCCGGAGCAAGCTCCGGCGCGGGAGCGGCGGGCGGCTGCGTTACGGGTTCCGCCGCGGCATTGACTTCCGCCGCAGCGTCGGGGAGCTTTTCGCCCGGCGCGCCCACATAGCAGCAGGGCTCCATGATTTTTGCCTCCCCGCCCGCGGGGACGAGTATTTTCAATACGGTGCCCGAGGCCGTGGATTCGACGTCGGACACGATCTTATCCGTTTCTATGGAGAATATCGGGTCGCCCTTTTTCACCGCGTCGCCTTCCGCGACAAGCCACTGCGTAATCACGCCGCTTGTCATCTGCAGGCCGAGCTTGGGCATATTGACTGCTACCGCCATTGTCCTCACCCCTTAAAACAGTTCTTTGGCAGCTTTTACGATACCTTCCACGCTGGGCAGCACAAATGTTTCGAGATCGGGGCTGAACGGCGCGGGGCAGTCCGGGCTCGCGACCCGCTTCACGGGCGCGTCCAGATAATCGAACGCCTGGTCCGCGATGACCGCCGCGACCTCGCCCGCCACGCCGCAGGTCTTCCACGTCTCCTGCAGGCACAGCGCGCGGTTGGTCTTTTTCACGGAATTGATGATGGTTTCGGTATCCATGGGCTTGATCGTCCTTAAATCCACGATCTCCGCGTCGATGCCCTCTTTGGCCAATATCTCCGCCGCCTGCAGGGCAAAATGCACCATGTAGGAGTAGGTGATGATGGAAACGTCTTTTCCTTCGCGCTTGATATCCGCCTTGCCCATGGGGACTAAAAATTCCGGATCGTCGCTGACTTCGCCTTTGAGCTCATAGCACTGCCTGTGCTCCATGAATATGACCGGGTTGTCGTCGCGTATGGCGGTCTTTAACATCCCTTTCGCGTCGTTGGGCGTGGAGGGGCACATGACCTTCAGGCCCGCGACGAACGAGAACCAGCTCTCGAACATATGGGAATGCTGCGCCGCCGCCGCGCCGAATCCGCCGCAGGGCAGGCGCATCACCATGGGTATGGTGATTTTGCCGCCCGACATGTAATGCAGATTGGCGGCCTGGTTCACAAGCTGGTCCGACGCGATCGTCACCCAGTCGCCAAACTGGAGCTCCGTGACGGGTCTTAGCCCCGTGGCCGCCGCGCCGACAGACAGGCCCGTATAGCCCGCCTCCGCGATGGGCATGTTCACGATGCGGTCCTCGCCGAATTCCTCGCAAAGCCCTTTCGTCACGCCGAACGCGCCGCCGTAGTACTGCAAATCTATCCCGATGCAGACGACGTTTTTATCCCGCCGCATCTCCTCCGCAATCGCGGTTCCAAGCGCCTTTGAATAGGACATGATGCTCATGGTTTTTTCCCCCTTACCTGACCTGAAGATCGGTGTACACGTCGTCAAACACGGTCTCGGGACGCGGCTTCGGGCTGTTTTTTGCGTATTCCACCGCCGCCTCCACCTCCGAATCGACTTCCTGCAAAATCCTGTCCAGCTCCGCCTGCACGGCGGCGCCTTCCTTTAAGAGCCTTTCCGCGTAGACCTTGATGGGGTCCTTCGCCTTCCAGTCCGCCACCTCCTGTTTGGGGCGGTAGGTGTCCGGCTCGCCGACAAAATGCGTGTAATGCCGGTAGGTCTTGCATTCGATCAGCGTGGGGCCCTCGCCCTTGCGCGCGCGCTCCACCGCCGCCGCGGCGGCTTTCGTCACGGCTTCCACATCGTTGCCGTCCACAATGACGCCGGGCATGCCGTAGGCTTTCGCGCGCTCCGCGATATCCACAAGCTTCCGGACGTTCGTCTGTTTGGTGCTCACGCCGTACAGGTTGTTTTCGCACACATATATGACGGGCAGGCCGAACGAAGCACCGATATTGAGCGCCTCATGGAACGTGCCCTGGCTGCTCGCGCCGTCGCCGAAGAAGGCGGCCGCCACCCTGCCGTTCTTTTGGTACTTGGCCGAAAACGCCGCGCCGGTCGCAATCGGTATGCCCGCGCCCACGATGCCGTTTGCGCCGAGCATGCCCACCTCTGGCGCCGCGATGTGCATGGAGCCGCCGCGCGCCTTGTTATAACCGGTCTCCTTCGCGTAGAGCTCCGCCATGGCGCGCTTCATGTCGCCGCCTTTTGCCAGGAGATGCCCGTGGCCCCGGTGGGTGCTGGTGATATAATCGTCCGTGTTCAGCTGCGCGCATACGCCCACGGCCACCGCCTCCTCGCCGACATACAGGTGGAAAAACCCCGGCAGCAGGTTCGCCATAGCCAGTTCCTTCACCTTTTCCTCAAACTGGCGGATCCTTAGCATTTCCTTGTATAAATGCAATCTTTCCGTATTGCCCATCGTAATGCTCCTCTCCCTTAAGACCTGAATTCTTTAAGCAGTGCGGAGGCGCAGCCCAATGCGGATACGCCGCCGGTCACTTCAAACTCAAAACCGACATATTTGTCGTAGCCGGTTGCCTTCAATGCGCGGATGATATTCGCGTAATTGAGTTCGCCCGTGCCGGGCTCTCGTCTTCCGGGAACGTCCGCGATATGGAAGTACCCGAAGTACGGATGATATTCTTTGACGGTGTCGATGATGTTGCCCTCCATGATCTGCATGTGGTACGCGTCGTACAGCAGGCGTATGGAGGGATGGTTCACTTCCTTTATGATCTCCACGCCGGGAAGGGTATGGCACAGGGAATAACCCCTGTGGTCCACCGTGGTGTTGAGCGGCTCTATGACGAACGTGATGCCGCTTTCCTCGGCGATGGGTATGAGCGCCTTTAAAAGCCGCACGCTTGCCGCCTTCTTCTCTTCCGGCGTGATGGGATACTCCGTCTCCAGTACGGAGCGGTCTTCCTTCATGATGTCCGACATCAGGAACAGGTTTTTGACTCCTAAAAATTTCGCGGTTTCCACCGAGCGTTTAACGCCCGCCAGGTATTTTTCAAAATCCGCCGGGTCCACCATACGCCCTTCGATATTCCCCTGCATGACGGCGACCTCCAGGCCTGTTTCGTCGAGCGCCTTTTTCACGGCCCTGATATCCTTGTTCTCCCAGCACCAAAACTCCACGCAGTCAAAGCCCGCTTCCCTGGCCTTATAGATCCTCTGCGTGAACTCGAATTCCGTAAAGAGCATTTCGATACAGCATGAATATTTCATCGCTATTACTCCTTTTTTGTTATTTCTGCTGTTCCATCAGCGTATAGACCTGTTCTTCGGTGGGCATGGAGCTTTGCGCCCCCATGCCCGTCACGGCGTACGCGCCCACGGCGTTCGCGTACTTTAGCGCCGTGACCTCGTCCATGCCTTTTGAAAGCGCCACGGCAAGGCCTGCGTTAAACGAATCCCCCGCGGCCGTAGTGTCCACCGCGTTGACCTTGTAGCCCTTGACGTGCAGGCGCTTTTCCCGGTCCACCAGGCAGCAGCCGTCCGCCCCGGCCTTGTTGACGATGCGCCCGACGCCCCGCTCCAGCAAGTACTTTGCGGCGCCAGTTGCATCCGGGCAGCCGGAAACGGCCAGTATTTCGCCCTCGTTGGGGGTAATATAATCAACATTCGAAAGCAGTTCCCGGCTGCACGCGGCTGCGGGCGCCGGGTCGAACATCACCTTGATGCCGTTCTTTTTGCAATAGCCCGCCACCCACTCCACGGTTTCCATGGGGATCTCAAGCTGCAGCAATACCATACAGCAGTCAGCTAAAGCGTCAATATGCCGCTTGATATAGGGGATATCCACCCGGCCGTTCGCGCCTTCCTCCAGCACGATGCAGTTTTCGCCGCCGCCGTTCACCCAGATGCAGGCGACGCCGGTGTTGGTATCGGGGCAGACTTCGATATGGCCGGTATCGACGTTTGCGGCCTTTAACGCGCGCAGCGCCTCCTGGCCGTAAAGGTCGTCCCCCACCATGCCCAGGAACAATACGTCGGCCCCCAGCCGCCCGGCGGCGACCGCCTGGTTGGCGCCCTTGCCGCCCGGGAACGTGCCGAACGTCCTGCCGCGTATGGTTTCGCCGGGGCGGGGGTATTGCTCCATGGTGGATACGATATCCATGTTGATGCTGCCTACGACGGCCAGTTTCTTCATTGCGCGCCTCCGAAAAAGGGATTTATGCCTTAACTTATTTGAGGCCCTGCAGGACCTTTTCCGCGATATCCTGCGCCGTGAGGCCGTACCGCTTCAGCTGGCACTGATAGGTGCCGATGGGGCCGAAGCTGTCCGGCAGGCCGATGCGGACAAGCTTCGGCGCGTTGCCGGCGCCCGCCACCACTTCCGCAACCGCGGCCCCCAGGCCGCCCAGTATGTTATGCTCCTCCACGGTCACGATCAGGCCCGTTTCCTTTACGGCCTTTCTGACCGCTTCTTCGTCGAGCGGCTTGATGGTGTGCATATCCACAACGCGGGCGCTGATGCCTTTTTTTGCAAGCAGCTTCGCCGCCTCCAGGGAATAGTACACCATGGAGCCCGTGGCGATGAGCGCGACGTCCCCGCCCTCTTTTACGGTGACGGCCCTGCCGATCTCGTAGTTGAAGTCCTCTTCATATACAATGGGAAGCCCCGCGGCCCCGGTCAGACGGAGATAGACGGGCCCCTGCATTTCCACCGCCGCAAACGTGGCCTTTACGATTTCCACGCCGTCGGCGGGGCTCAATATGGTCAGGTACGGGCAGGAGCGCAGGCAGCCGATGTCCTCCACGGCGTAATGTGTGTTGCCCAACGTGCCCATCACCACGCCGCCGTCGGCGCCGATAAGCTTTACGTTAGCGCGCATATAGCCCATATCCGTGCGGACCTGCTCGCAGGCGCGCATGGCGGCGAACGCCGCGAAGGTCGTCGCCACGACGGTCCTGCCGCCCAGCGCCATGCCTGCGGCCGCCCCCACAAGGTTCTGCTCGCAGATGCCGATATTCAGGTATTTCTCCGGATATGCCCTGCCGAACTGGGAGACGCGCGTCGCGTCGCCAAGGTCGGCGGTCATGACGAACACATCGTCGTTTGCGGCGCCGATCTCCATCATGGCCTCGCCGAACGACCCCCTGGAGCCCAGTTGGGAAAGTTTTTGCACCTGCTCTTTGGTGAATTCCATTACCGTAGTTCCTCCCCGTTCCCGTCGAAGCCAAGCTCAAAAAGCGCGTCGACGTATTGCTGGCGCGTCAGCTTCGCGTGATGCCATTTGTTGTCGTTTTCAAAGAACGATACGCCCTTGCCCTTTATGGTGTGGGCGACGATCACGTAGGGCTTGTTTTTGGGACGCTGGCGCTCCTCGAACGCGTCTAAGAGGGCCGGGACGTCATGGCCGTCCACCTCCGCGACATGCCAGCCGAACGCGCGCCATTTTTCCGCCATGTCACCCATATCCACGATGTTTCTCGAAAGGCCGTCGCTTTGGAGAAGGTTCCGGTCCACGATGCCTATGAGATTGTCCAGGCCCAGATGCGCGGCGGACATGGCGGCCTCCCAGACGGTGCCCTCGTTGGTTTCGCCGTCGCCCATGTAGACGTAGGTCAAAAAGCCCTTGTTCGCCCGTTTCGCGCCGAGCGCGCTGCCCACGCCTATGGACAGGCCGTGCCCGAGCGAGCCCGTGGAATACTCGATGCCGAGCTCCCGGTGGATGCTGGGGTGCCCCGCAAGGGGGCTGTCGTCGGTCTCAAACGTTTTGAGCAGCTCCACGGGGAAATATCCCGCCTCCGCAAGCGCGGTATAGTAGCCCAACACCCCGTGGCCCTTGCTCAGGATAAATCTGTCGCGGTCCGGGTCGAGCGGGTTCTTCGGGTCATGGCGCATCACGCCGAAATACAGCGTGGCCATGATATCGCTCATGGAATTCCCCGGCCCCAGGTGCGCGCCGTTGGAGCCTGCCACCAGCGCCATATCCAGCGAGTGCTTCCGCATCAGCCGGGCCTTGTGCTCTATATTTGCAATCAATTCTTTCTTGGCGTTCATTGATCGTTCCTTTCAAAATGCGGTGTTTTTAGAACGGATTTTGAAATCTGTTTCAACTTTGAAAACGTTTCGATTTATTATCGCTTATGCCTATTG
>DATMXR010000036.1:0-9859 GCA_035561315.1 Feifaniaceae bacterium | reverse complement strand
CCCCCACGCCCGACCCGGAAGCCCAGCTTTTAAGCCAGGCGGACCTGGAATTCATGAAAAACCGCGTGAAGATCCTTGTATTGGGCATCGACGAAAGCACGGAACGCGCCAACTGGGGCTCTTTCCGCACGGATACGATGATACTTGTGACGGTCGACTTCGCCACGAACGACGTGCATATGGTCTCCATCCCGCGCGACAGCTACGTAAAAATCGCAAACGGGAAAGGGAGCGTCGTTACAAAGGACGGCCTGCCGCAGTTTGCGAAAATCAACAGCGCCTTTCCCACCGGCGGCGGCGCGCAGAAAAACGGCTACGAGTACGCCATGGGTACGGTCAGCTACCTGTTCGGCGGCATACCGGTCCATTATTACCTGGGTTTCAACATGAACGTCGTCAAGGAAGTGGTCAACGCCATGGGCGGCGTGGACTACAACGTGGATGTCGAGGTCAACATGAACGGGCGGCAGCTCCACCCCGGCATGCAGCATATGGATGGCCAGGCGGTGCTCGATTACGCGCGCCAGAGGAAGGGTTCCTCGGATATCGCGCGCGTGGACCGGCAGCAGCGCATCATCATGGCGATATTCGGGCAGCTCAAGAGCACGGGCCAAATCCAGAACATCCCCCAGATCTACCAGGCGGTGGAGGAGAACATCCAGACGAATTTGAGCTTCAGGCAGATCACCTCGCTCGCGCTGCTGGCGCTGCAGATGGACCAATCCCAGCTTTACAAGCACACGGTGGACGGCGAATTCCTGAATATGTACACGGTAAGCTACTGGGGCGTGAGCACCTCCAAGCTCAACAAACTCATTGAGGAGGTGTTCGGCGTCAGCGTCTCCACCGACGCCGACGTCAACGTCAGCAACATCAAGGCCCAGATCGAGGCGAACCGCGCGCTGATCGCCGTTGAGCTTCAGGCGGCGAATGACGCCGTCAGCCTGGCGGACGGCATACTCGCCCAGTATGGCGCGTGGCTGTCCGAGGATACGCAGGCGCAGTTGAAGAGCGCCAAGAGCCAGCTGGAGGACGCGGTGGACATGGAGGACAAGGAGCAGCTGGACTATTATACCCCGCCGCTTGCCGAGCTTTGCAACCAGATACTCGCGGCGCTCGGGAACGCCGGGGCAATGCCGGGAACGGCGCCCGCGGCGGCCGAGCCCGCGCCGGACGCGAACGGCATCCCCGAGATACCGGAGGTCCCCGCCGGGTAATCCGAGCATACGGCGAAAAACGAGAAAGCAGGGTGCGGCAAGCCGCACCCTGCTTTTTTACTTTAGAAGCCTCGCGGAATGCGGCGGCGATTTCCAGATGTTTTTGGTATGAGTGGCCACTCATACCCCGGCTTGGGCGCTGTTCTTCCAATTGCTCCCGTTTTCTCCCGCTATCTCGCGCAATCCCCGCCGTTTATTGCCGCGCCAACTGAAATCTGCTATAATGATCGGGGATTATACGGCCTTATTTCTTATTTTTAATTGGGGGGAAACAAAATGGTAACGGTCCGCGAGATTACGGAAAAAAAGGACATCAGGAAGTTTATCGCCTTCGCGAACGACCTGTACAGGGACAATCCTTACTATGTGCCGGACATGTTCGCTTCTCAGGTCAACGATTTTGACAGGGAAAAGAACCCCGCCTACGAATACTGCGATTCCAAATGCTTCCTGGCGTACCGGGACGGCAAGGCGGTCGGCCGGATCGCCGCCATTTACAACACCCGTGCGAACCAGAAATACAACGTCAACCAGATGCGCTTTTCCCATGCGGATTATATCGACGATGCCGAAGTGGTGGACGCGCTGTTCGCCGCCGTGGAGAATTGGGCGTGCGAAAAGGGCTGCACCGCCGTGCACGGGCCGCTCGGCTTTTCGGACATGGACCGGGAAGGCCTGCTCGTAAAGGGCTTTGACAGGCTGAGCCAGTTCTTTGTGTATTACAACCACCCCTATTACATCGGGCAGATGGAGCGCATGGGGTATCAAAAGGACGTGGATTGGATCGAATACCGCGTCACGCTGCCGGATAAGCCGGACGAACGGCTTGGCCGCCTGGCCGACGCCGTGGAGCGGCGCATGAAATTAAAGGCCGCGCCGCTCACCAACCGCCGCTCCATCAAGCCCTATGTCGAGGGCGTGTTCAAGCTTTACAACGAGGCCTACCTTGCGCTCTACGGCATGGTGGCGCTCACCCCGCGCCAGGTGGAAAAGTACGTGGGGGAATTTTTGCCGCTGGTCAACGACCGCACCACCGCGATACTGCTCGACGAAAAGGACGAGGTGGTGGGCTTCGGCGTGGGCGCGCCCTCGCTTTCCCTTGCGCAGCAAAAATGCAGGGGACGCCTCTTCCCCTTCGGCTGGTACCACATCCTGCGCGCGCTCAACGGCAAAAACGACACGCTGGATATGTTTTTGATCGCCGTCAAGCCGGAGCTGCAGGGAACGGGCATCAACGCCGTCATCATGAACCGGCTGCTAAAATTCGCCATAGAGGACGGCCGGAGGTACGCCGAAACCGGGCCGGAGCTGGAGACCAACTCCAACGTCATGAGCCAGTGGCGCTATTTTGAGACGGAGCAGCACAAGATGCGCCGCTGCTACATGAAGGCGCTGTAGCGCGCCGAAAATAGCGGCGTCCGCTTTCCCCCCGCTTTCAGCCGGGGGGATTTTTCTTCTGTTCATAAATTATTTATCGATTTTCAATAATTTTATATTGAAAATCAATATCCAGTCGCATATACTCTACTATAGAATGAAAAGGGGAACGGACATGAAAAAACCGGCGCTTCTCAATACCGTCACGCTCGTGCTGCTCTACGTTACCATGGCGCTGGGGGCCGCGTTCATTGTTATGCTGCCCAGGCTCCTGCCGTTCATTCTTTTTACGCCCGACCCCGCGCCGGAATTTACGCCCGCCTATTCCGCGGCGCTCGTCTGCTGGATACTGGGGGCGCTATTCGGCCTGTTTATCCTGTTTACGCTCATCCGGATGATGCGCAGCATACAGGACGATCCGTTTATCCGCCAAAACGTGCTCCGCCTGAGAAATATGGGCTTCGCCGCGCTCGTCATGGCGGCGCTCACGCTGATCGTGCTGATCCTGTACTTCCGCCCCATGCTGTTTTTGATACTGACGGCGGAGGTTCTTTGCGCGCTGTTTTCCCTGGTGCTGCGCGGCATATTTGAAAAGGCCGTGGAGTACCGCGAGGAAAACGCGCTGACGATATAGGGGGCCGAAATGATACGCGTAAATTTGGACGTCATGATGGCCAGACGCAAAATAGGCCTTACCGAGCTGGCGCAGGCGATGGACCTGACATTGTCAAACCTCTCCATACTCAAAAACAACAAGGGCAAGGCCATCCGCTTTTCGACGCTTGACGCCGCCTGCCGCGCGCTCAACTGCCAGCCCGGCGATATCCTCGAATATGTGGAGGAGGAAGAAACCGCCCCGCCGGCGCGCGGCAAAGAAAACGACCGGGAGGTATCCTTATGAAATGCTCCGCATGCGGAAACGAATTGCGCGGGGAGGACCGCTTCTGCCCGGCCTGCGGTTTAAAGGCCGCGGCTGCGCCTGCCCCGGCGGCGCCCCAGCCGGAACGGGGGCAGTATTTTGAAAGCGCCTACACGGCGCTTCGGCAGGCGCAGGAGCCGCGGCCCGTCACCGCGCCGCAGCGCTGGCTGCTGCTGGGAGTCATTTTGCTCGGGGTCGTCCTGCAATCCGCCTTTTCCTTCGTATCCACGGTCTCCGAGTCCAGCGCGGGCCCCTACGCGGTGCGTTACGCCGCGTTCTGGCTTACTTATATCGCGCTGTTCCATATTTTTTGCTATAAAAAGGCGGCAGAGCGGCCGCTGGGCCTGGTCTTATGCGGCGCCGCCGCGTTCCTCTGCGTGATGATGACGTTCCAGGCGTATGGGTACAGCGACTGGTCCCTGCTTTTCTTGAACCAGCTCGCCATCCCCTGCCTTTTGATGCTGCACGCGCAGTACGTGACGCAGCCGCTGCCCCGCGAGCGGGAAAGCGGATATTTCTTCTATTTCCTGACCGGCTTTTTTGTGCAGCCCTTTGAAAATCTCGGGCGCTTTTTCGCGGGCGCAGGCAGCCTTTTTAAAGCCGGGGAAAAGGGCAAACATTTCTGGCTGGGGATACTCGTCGCCGTGCCGGTGCTGGCCGTGGTCGTTTCGCTGCTGCTTTCGGCGGACGCCGTCATGAACGCGCTCGCCATACAGGTATTCGGCAGCATCGATCTTTCGGACGTCATATGGCGGATATTCGTTGTCCTGATATGCGCCATGCTGTTTTACAGCTTCCTCTATGGCGCGGCATGGGGCAAGAAGCCGGAGCCTGCCGTGCGGGAATACAAGCCCCTGAACGCGACCGCGCCCAGCGTGGTGCTGATTACGCTTTTGATCGCTTATGCGGTATTCACCGCCGTGCAGTTTCTCTACCTCTTTGGCGGCTACGGCCTGCCGGAGGGGCTGACCTACTCCGAATATGCCGTGGAGGGCTTCAACCAGCTCATGTGGGTGGCCGCCATCAACTTCAGCGTACTCTCCCTGTGCATCTGCCGGGTGGAAGAAAAGGCGCATCTGCGCGTATTGATGCTGCTGGTGCTGGCCGCGACCGGCGTGATACTCGCCTCCGCGTTCACGCGGCTTTCCCTCTACATAGGCGCCTACGGGCTGACGTTCAAGCGCATACAGGCGTTCTGGTTCCTCTGCTACCTGACCGCCGTGCTTGTGCTGTACGGCATACGGCTGTATAACAAAAGGCTTCCGCTGCTGCGGCTATCCGCGCTTATATTCGTGCTGTGGTATGCGGCGCTCAATATTCCGGATCTGACGGCCTGGTATCCTGTGGGCGCATAGTATTGGTATTCCCTGTCCCCCTTCCATCCCCTTAAGGCCCGCGCCGCGATTGCTGCGCGGGCTTTTACGTTCAATAGTCTGAGGTTTCAAGGTATCGGCGCCTAAAAGCGCTGCGTCCTTGAAACTCAGGCAGATTGATTGACACTCCGAGGCGCAGGCCTTAATTTAACAAGTTTCTCACATTCCCGGGTTTGCATTTTAGGGCGCGCTGCGCTATAATTTTTTTAGCACTCATGGATTATGAGTGCTAATCCATGCAAAAAGGGTGATTGGTATGGCACTTCAACCGTTCCAGGCGGAATCGAAACGACTTTTGGACCTGATGATCAACTCCATCTATACGCACAAGGAGATCTTCCTGCGGGAGCTTATTAGCAATGCGAGCGACGCGATAGACAAGCTCTATTACCGCGATCTCAATGCGGGCAGCACCGGGCTCGCGAAGGAGGATTTCTTTATCCTCATCGAAGCCGACAAGGGCGCGCGGACGCTCAAGCTGACGGACAACGGCTGCGGCATGACCAAAGAGGAGCTGGCGGCGAACCTGGGCACCATCGCGGAAAGCGGCACGCTGAAGTTCCGCGCGGAGGACGCCGCACGTGACGCGGAGATCATCGGCCAGTTCGGCGTGGGGTTCTATTCCGCGTTCATGGTTTCAAAGCGCGTCACCGTGACGAGCCGCGCCTACGGCAGCGACGAAGCCTGGCAGTGGCAGAGCGAAGGCGCGGAAGGGTTTACGACATCGCCCGCGCCCAAGGAAAGCTTCGGCACCGAAATATTGCTGGAGCTCAAAGAGGATACGGAGGATGAACAGTACAGCGAATTCCTGGATACGTACCGCCTGAGCTCGCTCATTAAGAAATACTCCGACTATATCCGCTACCCCATCCGCATGGAAGTGGAGAAGAGCCGCCTGAAGGAAGGCTCGGACAAGGAGTATGAGTCCTATACGGAGATCGAGACCGTCAATTCCATGATCCCGCTGTGGAAGCGCAGCAAGTCCGAACTGACGGAGGAGGACTACGAGCAGTTTTATCAGGACAAGTTCTACGATTTTGAAAAGCCGTTAAAGACCGTGCACGCCAGCGCGGAGGGTACGGTCAGCTACCATACGCTTTTGTTCTTCCCCGCCCGCGCGCCGTACGATTATTACACCAAGGAGTTTGAAAAGGGCCTGCAGCTCTATTCCAACGGCGTGCTGATCATGGACAAATGCGCGGACCTGCTGCCGGATTATTTCAGCTTTGTGCGCGGCCTTGTGGACTCGCCGGACCTTTCCCTGAATATTTCCCGGGAACTGCTCCAGCACGACCGGCAGCTGAAAGTGATCGCCACCAACATCGAAAAGAAGATCAAAAACGAGCTTGCAGCCATGCTCAAGGACGAGCGCGAACAGTATGAAAAGCTGTGGAAGGCGTTCGGCCTGCAATTAAAGTACGGCGTATACAGCGGCTACGGCCAGAACCGCGCGGTGCTCGAAGATCTGCTGCTGTTCCACTCCATGGAGCAGAACAAGCTCGTTACGTTGAAGGAATATGCGGACGCCATGCCCGAGGGGCAGAAGGCCATCTATTTCGCGAGCGGCGCTTCCGTGGCGCGCATCGAAAAGCTGCCGCAGCTCGACCGCCTGAAGGAGCTCCACTACGACGTATTGTTCCTGACGGACGACGTGGACGAGTTCGCGCTGCAGATGCTCAACAAGTACGCGGAAAAGCCCTTCCAGTCCATCGCCGCGGGCGACCTGGACCTGGGCGACGAGGAGCAGAAAAAGGCCGCGGAGGAGCAGAACGCCGCCCACAAGGCGCTGCTGGACGAACTCACAGGCGACCTTTCCGAAAAGGTGAAGGCCGTGCGCGTTTCCTCCCGCCTGAAAAAGCACGCGGTCTGCCTCGCCGCGGACGGCGCGCTTTCCCTGGAGATGGAGAAGGTGTTGAACAACATGCCCGGCGAGCACGGCATGAAGGCCGAGCGCGTGCTGGAACTCAACCCCGAGCATCCCGTGTTTGAAAAGCTTATTAAGCTGCAGGAGGCGGACAAGGACCGGCTCAAACGCTACGCCGAGATCCTCTACGCGCAGGCGCAGCTTTTGGAGGGCATCCTCCCCGACGACCCGGCGGGGTACGCGGAAGCCGTGCTGGAACTGATGGCGTAACAACTTGATACAATAAACATTTGGGGGTGTCGCAATGAAAAGCGTGGCACCCCCACATCTTTATTGATTATCATAAAAGCGTTTTTAGCTCTTTCAATGAGCCCCCCTTGTAAAAGGGAGGCAATAAAGACAGCTTCCGCCAAATATAAGCGGAAGCTGTCAGCCCGTCGCCCTTTTTCAGGGCTTATGCACAGTTTACAAAGGATGCGCTGCGTTGGGGCAAACTGCCCGCCTTGCGCTCTTATGCAACACGCCAAAATGTTATATGAGGCGGTGTTACATGCGCTCCAACTCAAAATCAATGTTTCTCGAATCCATGTGCACCGCCGCCACGCGGACAGAAACCATATCGCCGAGCCGGTACGCCCGCCCGTGGCTGCGGCCTACCATACGATAGCCTTTTTCATCGAAGACGTAATAATCGTCATCGAGCGTGCTGGCGCGAACCAGCCCTTCTACCGTATTGCCCAGCTCGACGAAAAAACCGAAGGACACCACGCCCGCGATAACACCGGCAAAGCTTTCGCCGATGCGTCCCTTCATGTATTCGCACTTCTTGAGATCGTCCACGGCGCGTTCGGCCTCCATGGCGACGCGCTCCCTCCGGCTGCAGTGCTCCGCGATCTCATGCAGGGAATCGTTGAGCTTGTTCACCTGCTTCTCGTTGAGCTCGCCGTGCAGCATCATTTTGATGATGCGGTGGCCGATTAAGTCCGGATACCGCCGTATGGGGGAGGTAAAGTGGCAGTAACGCTGCGCCGCCAGGCCGAAATGCCCCAGGCAGAGCTCCGCGTAGCGCGCCTTCTGCATGGCGCGCAGCACCACCTTACTGACCACGTTCTCCTCCGGCGTGCCCTGCGCGAGGTCCAATACCTTCTGTATGGCGCGGGGCTGCACATCCCTGATGTTGCGTATGCCGTAGCCAAGCGTCTGCAAAAACGCGTTGAGCTCGGTGAGCTTCTCCTTGTCCGGCGCTTCGTGCACGCGATAAAGGAACGGCGCTTTGAGATCGTACATGTGCTGGGCCACGGTTTCGTTGGCGAGCAGCATGCATTCCTCTATGATGCGGTTGGCTATACCGCGCTCCGTTTTTTCGATATTGACGGGCCTGCCCTTCGTATCGAGCCGTATGCTCGCCTCCGCGAGGTCGAAATCGATGCTGCCGCGCTTGACCCTGCGCGCGTTCAATACCCCGCACAGCGTTTCAAGCTCCCGCAGCATGGGCACGATCTCCGCGTACTTTTTCTGCTGCGCGGCGTCCCCGCGCAACAGCTTCGTGATGTCCTCGTACACCAGGCGGTACTTGGAGCGGATCACGGTTTCCGCAAGCCTGTGCCTTAATACCTTGCCCGCGCTGTCTATTTCCATAAAGCAGGAGAGCGTCAGCCGGTCCACATTGGGATTTAGGGAGCAGATACCGTTAGACAACTCCTCGGGCAGCATGGGGATGACGCGGTCCGTCAGATACACGCTGGTGCCGCGCTGCAGCGCGTCCCGGTCCAATGCGCTCCCTTCCTTCACGTAATGCGAAACGTCCGCAATATGCACGCCGAGATAGAGGTTGCCGTTACTTAACCGCTCCAGGCTGATGGCGTCGTCAAAGTCCTTGGCGTCCGCGCCGTCTATTGTGAATATCATCTTTTCGGTCAGGTTTTCGCGGGTAATGAACTCATCCGCCGCGACCTCCCTGCCGATCTGCCTCGCCTGGCGCGACGCGCTTTTCGTGAACGTCTCCGGCAGCTGGAACTGGCGGATGATGGAGAGCACGTCCGTGCCCGCGTCGTCCTTATTGCCCAGTATCTCCGTCACGGCGCCGAGCATCGGCCGCCGACCGTCCGGGTATTCGAGTATTTCCGCCACGACCTTGTCCCCCGGCTTCGCCTTCATGGTGCGGTCCCGCGGGATGAAGAGGTCTATGGATACGCGCGTTTCATCCGGCACCACATAGCCGCTCATGCGCGCGTCCTGCTCAAACGTCCCCACGAGCTGCGTGAACGCGCGCTGCGATATGAGCGCCACTTCCGCCTCCGGCGAGCCGTTGCGGCTGAACTGATCCGTATAGCGCGCCCATACGGTATCCCCGTGCATCGCGCCGTGCATGGCGTCAGCAGGCACAAACGCGTCCTGCCCGCCGGTTTGCGGCACAAAAAAGCCGAACCCTCTTGAATGCCCCTGTATCCTGCCCGCCGTAAGCCCGGTGTGCTCGGGCAGGGCAAGCTTGCGCTTCCGGGTGAGCAGGATGCGGTTCTTCTGCAACAGCTCCGTGACCGCCGCCTGCGCCTCCTCCTTGTGTTCCTGAAATTGTTCCATCAGCGCCTCGGGGGAAAGGGGCTTGCCCGCCGCCTCCAGCGCCTGTATAATCTGTTCCTGCATAATCCTTATATTTATCCTTATATTTTCCTTCCGCCGCATAAGTGCGGCCATTGTCTTTATCGTACCCGTTCTTGTGCCGCTTCAACCCGGCAGCAGCCTAAAAGCGGGCGCGATCAGAACGCCCGATACCGCCGGAATATGAAAAAACGCCACGCAACATGCGTGCCGTTTTCCACGTTCCGGCTTTTGGCCCGCGTTACGCCGCAGGCAACGCCACCATGAGGACCGAAAGAACGCCCATTGCGATGGCGAGTATTTTGGTGAGCTTCTGGAGCTTCGCTTCCTTTGTGGCGGCCTTGCCCTTTACGGAAAGGGAAGAGCCTTCTCCGCCGAACGCCGCGCCAAGACCCGAGGTCTTTGCCTGCTGCATCAGCACCACAACGATAAGCACCACAGAAACTATGAGCAAAATGATGGTAATGATCAAACGAGGGACATCCATCAAAACATACCTCCATCCATGACT